>DASVBS010000085.1 GCA_036375715.1 Longimicrobiaceae bacterium
GGTCCGCTGGCATCGTGCTCAGTGCCGGTCTTAGAAAAGGAAGCCACAAAACCATCTGCAGCAGGCTCCCGACACCAAGCTTGAACGTCATGCAGATCCACGCTTCGTGGCAATAAAGGCCATGCGCTGGGGCGGCAGCGGCACCCCTCCGTAGTGGTCCTGCCGCCGGACTTCGAAGCCCGAGCTCTGGAGAAGCTGCTCGAGCTCGTCGGCGGAGAAGGTCCGCACCAGGTGCTCCTCTTCCGATCGACGCGGGCCGCCCTCCCATTCTCGAATGGTGGAGATCCGACGCGTGAGAAGCGACCTGTCCGGATCCTCCACCACCTCCACATCGACCCGCCATCCCTCGCCCTCCCGCGACGCGCGATACCGCATCGGCTCCCACTCCGACCGCAACAGCACGTCGAAGATGAACAGGCCGTCGGGTCGCAGCGCCTGATAGACGCGCTGAAATAACGGGGCTAAATCGGCCTCGGCCGCCTCGGTCGCGAGGTAGCACAACACCTCCCCGATCGCGGTGATCCCCACGCACGGTGGAAATACGAATTCATAGACGGAGGCGCGCACGAACCGCGCACCCGGCGCGGTTGCCGCCGCGATCTCCAGCATGGCGGGAGAAATGTCGACCCCCACCACGTCATATCCCGCCTCGATCAGCTGTCGGGCCAACAGGCCGCTCCCGCAGCCAAGATCCACCACCAGGCCACTGTGGAACCCCGCTTCGCGCAGCACGCCGAGCAGCCCGTCCGCCGACCGGATGGCAAAGTCACCAAAGCCCACGTGATGGATGTGGCTGAGGTCGGCCCCGTAGAAATCTGCCATGGTCTATCAGGGATGCTTCTACCGCGTTCCGACGTCTCACTACCGCGACATGATTATAGCCTAACGGTTGGCGCCGCTGGATCTCTACTGCTCCAGCGCGCGTTACGTACGGGCAAACCATCGTCAGACGGCTCGCGTTGAGCCGGGGGCGACGAATAGCAATTCATACTGTCATGACAGAGCCTTGACAGTCCACCGCATCCAGACGCCTATTGTCCGGGATCCAGTTGGAGCCCGCGCTGCAGGTTGAAGTCCCCAGGCAGGTCTTGGCGCCCTGAAAGCCAGCCCTCGTCGCGCCAGACGCTCTCTCGATCACGCTCCATCCACAGCCTCCCGTTCCCCAAGCCATCCTGAATCAGGGTGTCATCATCCGACAGTGCTGTGCCACCACGGCGATCGCGTAGGCCAACCGCGCCGTGACCAGCTATCGCTCGATCTAAACACTTCCTTTCCCCCACTCAACCACGTGACAGTACTATGCCAGAGCGCCCGGTGGTTCTCGTCCATGGCTATTCCGATTCACACAGAGGCTTTCGCGTTTGGAAGGAAATCCTCGACACAGACTTCGACGTTCGGGTAGCCTCATACAAGTCCCTGACCAACGAGATCAGCATCAAGGACATTGCGGAGGGATTCGATCGTGCGCTCAGGTGCCAAGCCGGCTTGGATCAGGACCAGGACTTCGATGCTATCGTCCATTCGACAGGCATGCTCGTCCTCCGTTCCTGGCTTACGACGTACCCGCGTCGCAAGGATCGGCTGAAGCATCTGATAGCGCTGGCGCCTGCAACCTGGGGGTCGCCGCTCGCTCACAAGGGGCGTAGCTGGCTCGGCTCGGTCTTCAAGGGGAGCAAGAACATCCTCCGTCCGGACTTCCTCGAGGCAGGGGACGGGGTGCTCGACGGACTGGAACTGGGAAGCCGTTTCACGTGGGATCTGGCCCACCGGGACCTGTTTGGCGCAGAGATCTACTATGGTCCCAGTCGATACACGCCTTACGTGTTCACCTTCTGTGGGACAGAGGATTATGGTGGCGTGCGGAAGATCGTGAATGAGCCCGGCACGGACGGGACGGTACGCCTCGCGGGCGTTGCCCTCAACAGCCGCAAGGCGATTATCGACCTGACCGAAAGACCGCAAGACCCCAAACGCGCCTACTTCACTGGTTTCAAGAGCGTTGACGACCTTCCAGTAGTGCTCATCGATGGAGTGAACCACGGGACCATCATGAGCCGGCCGACGCCCGAGCTCGTGCAGCTCGTGCGCTCGGGACTTAAGGTCGGGAACAAGCCGGCCTATGACAAGTGGTTGCGGGAAGCAGAAAGGGTGTCATCCAAAGGGAAGGACGGACCATGGCAGCAGTTCGTGGTTCGACTCGTCGACGAGAGGGGGGATCCTATCCCTGACTACAACGTGCGCCTATTTGAAGGTCGTCACGAGCTTCATGACTTCACGGCCGACGTGCACGCTTATAGCGGAGACAAGAGTCTACGGAATTTCCACGTGAATGTGAGCGAGCTCGCTGATCAAAAATTCACGAACCTGAGGATGCGCCTGATCGCGAGTTCGGGCACTCAGCTGGTAGGATACGTCGGTTACGGAAACGGGACTGGCGCGTCGCCGCATCCGACGATGGAAGTCGTGCTGGACATCACAAACCTCGTTACCGGCGACACCAAGCTCTTCTACCCGTTCACGACCACCCTGGTGGAGATCAAGCTCAATCGAGAGCCGCTGCCGTTGAACGGCGAGAGCCGTTTGTGTAGGATTTTGCGTGAACTGTAGGTTATCCGTTGGACGTTATCCGTTATCCGTCATCCGTTGTACGTTATCAGTTGGGACAGGTTGTTTGCCTCGAGATCGACTGGTCGCCGTGATGGTTATTAGCCATCAGAGTCACAACCAGTCTACAGCGCACAGGCTTGTCGGCTGGCTACAAGATCAGACCATTGGAGCCGCTCGACGCCTGAGCGCCAATGACTTTCATCAGCTGAGTGCACCCGCCCAATTTGAGCTCGACCGCCTGGTCCCGACTGATAACTGATAATTGATAACCCACAACGGATAACGGATAACGGATAACGGATAACCTTCCTCAGTATCCCGGATTCTGCACCAGCGCCGGATTCCGATTCATCTCGTCCCGATGGATCGGCATGAAATACATCTTGTCATCCCAGGCGCGGTTCTGGATGCTCTGCACCTCGTAGCGATAATTGGTCCAGGTGCTCCGGTCGGTGCGGCTCGTTCCCTCGATGTAGATGTTGATCCCCCGCGCGTTCTCCGAGAATTCCTCCGGGGCGATCATCCACCGACGCACGTCGAAGAAGCGCTGCTCCTCATAGGCCATCTCGATCCGCCGTTCGTTGCGGTATTCCTCGCGCAGCGCATCCTGCCCCATGGAGGCCGAAAGCTCGGGCATCCCCGCCCGCCGCCGGATCTGATTGAGCGCCATCACCGCATCATCCAGCTCCCCCAGCTCGATCGAGGCCTCGGCGTAGTTCAGCAGGATCTCCGCGTAACGGAAGAAGATCCAGGGGATCTCCTGCTTAGTGAACTGATGGTTCACGGTCGGATCGATGAACTTCCGCAGATAGTATCCCGAATAGCTCCCATTCCAGTCCTCGATCGGGCTGTCGCGGGTATCTACCCCCGGAAACGTACGCCCGTCGGGGAGGGTCAGCCGGCGGAATGTCTGGATGATGCCGTAAGGCTCGATCTCCATCACGTCGTCTGGACGCTCTCGCCATTCGGCCCCGTCGTACAGGATGGTCCCGTAGAAGCGCGGATCGCGGCTGTCGTACGGCGAGGCCGCGTGCTCGGGATTGCCCCAGTCGAACGGAGCGCCGTCCAGCATCCGGTAGTCGTCGACCAGGTTCTGGGTGGGCGTGTTCCCGGCCCAGTTGTGGAATCCGTTGGGGCCATTGTGCAGCCCGGGGTGGTAGCCGTCGTCCCGCGTGCGCAGGAAGAACCGACTGAGGATCACCTCCTCGCTGATCTTCTGGAGGAACAGGTCCGCGTAGTTCTGCGCTGCTTCCTCGGGCGTAGCAGGATCCGGCCGGAAGAGACCATACACGCCGAGATCCATCACCTCCTTGGCGGCATCCTTCGCGGCGCGCCACATCGCCTGTCGATCCTGCGGCGTGGTATAGCCCGTTTCGGCCATGCCACTCGGGTTCTCGTGATACAGGTCGCTGGCCGCGTAGAGCAGCACACGAGCTTTGAGCGCCAATGCGGCCCCTTTGGTTGCCCTTCCCAGGTTCGAAGCTTCCACCGGTAGCAGCTCGGCAGCCTGGGTAGCGTCCGCCAGGATGAAGTCGACCGTTTCCTCGAAGCTGCTCCGCGGGATCTCGTAGTCGTCATTCAGGCCGTACACTTCGGTGACCAGAGGCACCCCTCCGTACATGCGCAGCAGATTGTGGTAGAAGTAGGCGCGCAGGAAAAGCGCTTCCCCCTTCATCTGCCGCTTCCGCTCCTCGTCGTACGTGGTCGAGTCGATCCTCGAGAGGACGAGGTTCGCCTGACGGATGCGGAAGTAATTGTCCCCCCAGTCGAAATGGTTGAAGCGACCGTCGTCGATCGCCCCGCGGTCACTGGGGGAGATGATGGCCTGTACGACCTTGTCGGTATTGTAGCCGTGGACGAAATGGGCCTCGTCGCTCAGGGAGCTGAGCATGATCTCGTAGAGACCGTGTCCCATCCCCAGATAGATGTCGTTGAGGAATGCCTGCGTGAGGTTCGGATCCTCGAAGATGGCCTCTTCCGCGATCTGATCCTTGGGTGAGACGTCCAGAACGGACGAATCACACGCTGCCAGCCCGCAAACGGCCAGGAGGGCAGCTCCGACCAGAGAAAGATGGTGCCTCATGATGCCCTCCATCAGAATGTGACGGTCGTTCCGACATTGAACACGCGCTTCTGGGGGTAGTACATGCCCTGCGGATGACGAACTTCAGGATCCATGTACTTGAACTTGTCCCAGGTGAGGAGGTTGAATGCTCCCACGTAGACGCGCATGGCGTCGATTCCGAGGGCAGCGGTGAGGCGCGCCGGCAGCGTATAGCCGACGTCAACCGTCTTGAGCCGGATGTAGTCGGTGCTCCTGAGGAAATAGGTGTTGTCGTTCGCGACCCAGTACTCGTCCTGGCGATTGTACGCCCGGGGATGCTTCGAATTGGGACTCTCGGGCGTCCAGCGGTTCTCGGCGAAGGCCTTCAGGTAGTTGCCAATGTCGCCGGAGAGCGTCTCCAGGTACTGGACGCCGCCCATGGCCCCCTGAAAGAAGACGCTCGCATCGAAGTCGCGGTACTGCAGACCCAGCGTCAGCCCGCCGTTGAAGGTCGGCTCGCTGTTCTTGTTGATCCGCACCCGGTCGTCGCTGTTGATCATCCCATCGTCGTTGACATCCTCGAAGATGATGTCGCCGGGTCGCGCGCCGGGCCAATGCGGATACGCGTCCACCGCCGCCTGATCCTCGAAGACGCCGATCGCCTTGTAATACAGTCCCGTCCCCATCCGCCGCCCGGTGGAGCGCTGCCACTCGGGCGCGCCAGCGGGTTCATCCCAGTCGATGATCTTGTTCTGGGAGTAACCCAGGTTGAGGGTGATGTCGTAGGAGGTCCTCTCCCCGACCGCGTCACTCCAGCTCAGGCTCCCGTCCCACCCCCAGCTCGCGACTTCGCCGATGTTCTCCCGCGGCAGGCTGAGGCCGCTGGTCTGCGGAACGGAGGCGTTTCGCCAGTGGAGGATGTCCTTCCTCCGGTAGTTGTAGTAGTCGAATACGAATGACAATCGGTGATCGAACAGCGCACCCTCGACGCCGACGTCGAGCTGGTTCGCCACCTCCCAGGTGACATTCGGATTGGGGGTGCGCGTCTGATAGACGCTCTTGGCTTCCTGGTCGATGTCGAAGACGTAGCCACCCCCGAACCCGTACGTGGCGAGGTACTGCCACTCGTCGATTCGGTCGTTGCCGGTCTGCCCCCACGAAGCGCGCAGCTTCAGATCGTCGAAAATCGGAACGGCGTTCCGGAAGAAGTCTTCCTCGGACAGGCGCCAGCCCGCCGAGACCGCGGGGAAGAAGCCGAACCGCTTTTCTTCCGGGAAGATGTATGAGCCGTCGTATCGGCCCACGAACTCGAGGAGATACTTGTCGTGGTAGTCGTAGTTGATGCGCGTGAAGTAGTTCTGCCGCGCGGAAACGCTGGCGCTCCCCCAGTTGTTCTTCTCGGCGTCGCCCCCGGCGAACATCTGATCGATCTGATCGGAGACGAAATGCTTGCGAAAAGCACCGAGATTTTCGCCTTCTCCCGTCTGTCGCTCGACGCCTCCCAGTATCGCGAGCGAGTGGGAGCCGAAGTCGCGACGATACTCGGTGACGAAGTTGAGTAGCGCGCTCTCGTATCGCTCGTTGGCTTGCTCCAGCTCAGGCTCGCTGTAGCCTCGCTGCGCAGGCTGAAGGACGGGCTCTCCGTTGGCGTCCCGCGTCTCGTAGTCCCAGGTGTACAGCGTCCAGGGAGTCCTCCACGTCTTGCGGTACCGGCTCATATGGTCCAGCGCCGCCGTTGCCCGCAGCGTCAATCCGTCTATACCGGGAACGGCGAAGTCGAAACCGAGATTCCCCTGCAGGTAATAGCGCTCATCGTTGTCGTAGCCGGTCGCCGGCGTGCCGATCACGACGGGGTTGTCACCATACTGGATATCCGGACCGGGAAGACCATTGGGCCAGTACGCGGGCATGTTCGGCTTGCCCATCATGACGGCCTGGAAGAGGTAGAATGAGCTTCTAGTCGGAAGGTTCCGGTCTTCCAGACGACCCGTCACATCAAATCGGAGGGCCAGGTTGTCTGTGATCTCGCCGTCGATATTGCTGCGGAAGCTGTACTGGTTGTAACGGGTGGCGCTGTTTCGGTAGAAGCCGTCTTCGGTGAGACCGCCGAGCGAGAGGTAGTAACGCATGCGCTCGCCACCGCCACGCAGCGACACGTCGCCGCGCGACTGCATGGATACCGGCTTGATTACTTCCTGGAACCAGTCGGTATTCGGATAGAGCCAGGGATCGGCTCCTTCGCGGAAATTGCGGATTTCCTCCTCGCTGTAACGCGGCGTCCTGTCGCGGTACATGTCGATCTCATTGAGCATCGCCATGTACGTCGCGGCGTCCGCCATCTCCGGCAGGCGAGTGGGCTGATTGAACCCGTGGTTGACCGACACGGAAAGGGTCGGCTCGCCGCTCGTGCCTCGCTTCGTCGTCACCAGGATCACGCCGTTCGCGGCGCGAGATCCGTAGATCGCCGCCGAGGCATCCTTCAGAACGCTGATGCTTTCGATGTCCTGCGGCGCGATCCGCTCGAGGCCGCCGGCGCGATTCGGAACTCCGTCGATGACGACGAGCGGACTGTTGTCGTTCAGCGTCTGGCTGCCGCGAATCCGGATGCTCGAACCGTCGAATCCCGGCTCTCCACTGGCGTTTACGGTCACCACGCCCGGGAGCTTGCCACCGACCGAGTTCGACAGGTTGGGAATGGGCACCGACTCCAGTTCCTCACCGTCCACCGCGGAGACGGCGCCCGTCAGCGTCTCCTTCCTCTGCGTCCCGTAGCCCACCGCCACGATGCCTTCCAGCTCGAGCGCCTGTGGGGTGAGCGAGATCGCGACGTTTGCGACACCACCAGCCGTCACCGAAACGTCTACGGTCTGCCCACTGTACCCGATGAGGCTCGCTCGCAGGGTATGATCTCCCGCCGGCACGCCTTCGATGGCGAACGTGCCAGTCGCGCCCGACGTAGTGCCTATGCTCGTTCCGACGACCTGAATGCTGACGCCGGATAGAGGCTGCCCATTGTCGTCGGCCACGGTTCCAGTAACCCGCCCCACCGCCTGCGCCCCCACCATGGTCGGCAAAGTCGCCGCCATGGCTGCAAAAATTGAGATTAAAGATACCGCTCTGACCCGCATGGGACACCTCCGGAGGAGAATGGTGGTGAGTCCCGCCCCCGTCTTAGCGCGGGGGCGGAGGGCCGATGGTGAGAGGCCGATCGGCGGCTGAGCGATGCTTACGCGGATCGGCTCGGGCACGCCGTCCACGCTGCAGCTAGCCGCCGAAGAGATCTCTCATGAACCTGGAATTCCAGTGATATGACTCCATGAGGTCCGCGCCTTGGGGCACTGCGCCCTCGATCTGAACCCACCCGGAATAGTCGATCTCCGCGAGCGCGTCCTTCACGCGCTCGAAATCGATCACCCCCTTTCCCAGCAGAGCTCCGTTTTCCTTCGCGTGCACCTCGCAGATGAGCTCGCTCCCGAGCTCGCGGATTTCGCTGTAGACGTCGTAGCCCATCTGATTGGAGTTGGCGACGTCGTAGTAGACGCGCACATTCGGGGACCCCACCGCGTCGATGATCTCCCGGTGCTCGTCTGCGCTGAGCCACGACTCGATGCCCAGTATGACGCCCGCGTCCTCGGCCCTCGGCGCGACCCGCTTGAGCCGCCGGACGACTTCGCGCTGCCCCTCGGCATCGTTCTTCAGATCGTTGTGGTTGAAGAAGGCGAGCAGGATCACTTCCAGGGACATTGCGCCTGCCAGGTCGATGCTGTCGCGCACCCATGTCTCGGTGATCGCCTCCGACTTGTAGGGCACCTGGTTGAGGATCCCGAGCGCGAGGCTCGCAATGGCAACTCCGTGCTGCCGAGCAGCATCCTCGAACGCCTTCCTCTTGCCAGCATCGAGGAAGGAAGACGGGTTCTCTCCGAGATCGAGCTGCACCCCATCGAGGCCCAATGTGCGGGCGATTGCGAATGAGCCGGGATCGGATCTCTTCCCCAGCGACCAGTCGCAGGCGCCGAGCCGTACATTGGGACGCCAGATGCCGTCTGCTCGTGCCCGGGAGGTGCCGAAGCCGACCATCCCGGCGAGCAGCATCGTTCTCCGTAGCGCCTCGCGCCGAGTGAGCATTTCAGGCAGGCAGGTCATCGTGGATTCAGGAGGAAGGCGGCAACATCCGCGATCTGCTGGGCCTCCAGCTCCAGCTCCGGGGGCCGGGGCATCATGCTCACGGGCAGCGTCTGGAGGCTCTCGATGTCCGAGCGCGCCACGGTATGCCGCTGCCCGTTCGCATCCTTGATCACGACCGTCGCACCGTCGGACAGCAGGAAGCCGAATAGCACCCGACCATCCCTGCCCGTCAGAACGTGGGTTTCATAACCGTGCGATATGTCGGTGCTCGGGTGGACGATCGCTTCGAGGAGGGTGGCACGATCGAACTTCGATGCCGCGTGGCTGAGATCTGGCCCCACATCCGCTCCCACGCCGTCCACCGTGTGACAGACGGCGCAATTGCCGTAGAAGACGGTCCGACCCCTCTCGGCATCGCCCTCCAGCGCGGCGACCTCGTCGGCGGTAGGCCCTCCTCGGCGGGGGAAGAACGCCTCGGTGAGCACGCGCACCTGTCGATCCAGATGGTCCCCGATCGTGCGGCGGGCCATGTCGGTGACGAGGCTGGGCAGCTCCCCCTCGGCCAGGACGCCGATCAGCAGCGCGCCGCCCAGCGAATCCGCGCCCAGAGCCGCCACAGCGTCGACCCGTTCCTCGACGCTGCGGGTGGAATCCAGCACCACCGAGCGCAGCCGCATGAGCTCGGCGGCGTTCGTCGGTGCCGCTATCGATTCGGGCATGACCGCGCCGGTCACGGCGAAGCCGTTCCAGCGAGTCGCCAGGCCGTGCTCCAGCCACCACGCCGCCTGGCGAGCGACATCGTCGAGCTCGCTGTGGGTCAGATCGGCCATCGTCTGCGCAGCCTCCCGGGTGGGGATGAAGCCGATCGCCACCAGTGCGCGATTGCGCTCCGACTCCGGCACCTGGGGAGAGCTGGCCCGCTGCCTCAGGTCCTCCAGAGCCACGGCCGGGTGCAGCCGCCACGCGATGCCGGCGAAGCGGGCGTCCCAGTCGACGGGATCGGATGCGCCGAGCTGCTCACGCAGGAAGGGGTAGAGCTCTTCCTCCTTCCCGTCGGCCGCCATGCCGAGGGCTTCCAGGTACCAGCGATCCTGGCCATCGAAGCCCCGCGCCAGCTCGAGGATGATGTCCTGTGACTCCGACAGCGGAACGTCACGAAGAGAGATGGCCACCTCGCGCCGAACGGCGGGTGACGGATCCTTCGCCATCATCGCCGCATAGGGGAGCATGTTCCTGCCGGTGGCCCGGAGCGCACGGTAAGCCACCAGCCGGGTCTCGGGATCGCGATCTTCTAGGAGGCGCTCGACCTCTCTCACTCCGCGCGGCCCCAGCTGGGCAAGGAGCCAGATGGCACGCGCTCTGTGGTAGGGATTGTCCCGGCGCAGAAGCGCGCGGACTTCGCCCAGTACCTTTTCACCCTGCGCGCGGAGCCGGACGAAGCCGCTCGCCCGTACGTTGATGGCGGGGCTCAACAGCGCCTGGATCTGCCCCTTCGTGGTGGTGAGGTCGATCTCGGGCACAGGCAGGTCGTGCCCTCTCGGCGCAATGCGGTAAATGCGGCCCACCTGTTGGTGGTCGTACATTGCGTGCCCGCCGACGACCGGGTCGTACCAGTCGGCCACATACACGGCACCGTCAGGTCCGACGGCAACGTCGCTGGGGCGGAACCATTTGCGCTGGTCCTCCCCCACGTCTTCATTCCAGACATAATCCGCGGTACCCCCCGCAACCGAGCTGATGAGCTCTCCTCTCTCCAGCCGATAGCCGGCTCCTTCCGGCATCGTCCGGTATCCGAAGACGACATTTCGACCGGCGTCGGCGCTCAGCAGCATTCCGCGGAACTCCCGCCCCAGCTCGTCTCCTTCGTAGACCACGATGCCGGTGGGCGCGCCCGCGCCGACCCGGTCTCCGGCCGGGATGACCCCGGGATCCTCCTGGCGCCAGTGGGCGGTAAAGAGGTCCTGCCCCGGGCGCTGATCCGCGCGCCAGGTACGCGAGCCATCGGGACTGAAGTAGCCGAGGCTACCCCCCTCCATCACCCACGCAGTGCGGGTCGCGACGACCTCGTCGTCGTTGTCGTTCTGCCATAGGTCGCCGCGCGAATCGACGGTCACCTCGTAGGCATTCCGGAAGTTGTGCCCCAGGACCGTCAATCCTCGTCCGTCGGGGTCGATGCGCAGCGCCAGACCTCCGGTCCAGATGCGTCCGTCATCGCTGACCCGTCCCGGCGTATTGTCCGTGTTGTACGGGGTCCCGCCCGTATAGACGCTGCCGGAGCGCAGCGTCCAGCCGGCGCTGTCGGTGACCACGTGCGGGCCCGCGTTGCCGGTGTTGAAGTACCAGCGTCCGTCCGGCCCTGCCACGAAGGCGTGGAGCCCGTGGTCGTGGTCGAAACCGCCGAAGCCGGTCAGGAAGACCTCCCTGCGATCGGGGCGATCGTCGCCGTCCTCGTCGGTATAGACGATCACCGACGGCGAGCTCGAGACGATCACCTTGTTGTCGATGACCGCCAATCCCAGAGGGGAATGAAGGGCCGTGTCCTGCACGAAGGTCTTGGAGCTGTCCGCGACCCCATCCCCGTTCGTGTCCTCGAGGATGACGATCCGATCTCCCTCCGGCCTGCTCGGATGATCCGGCTTGAAGGTGCGGTAATTCGCGGCCTCGGCGACCCAGACGCGCCCCCGTATGTCCACGTCGATGTTGGTGGGGTTCACGAACATCGGCGTCTCCGCCCAGAGGATGACCTCGAGACCCGCCGGCACCACGAACCGGTCGGTGACCACGGCCGATGCGGGGGGCGGCGTGTAGTCGGGAGTGGTCCTGCAGCTCAGCGGGACGGCGGTCGCGGCGATCGACAATGCCACGAGGCGGAGAGGAGCAGGCGACGAGGTTCTCTGTGGGTGCGCCATAGCGTTGGCGGGCTATAGGTCAGCGCTGTTGGTCGGCTAAGGCACGATGCGGGTACGGTCGTGCCGCCGACATCCAGGGGCTTCGATGGGTCGTGTGGCAGCCACAGTACATCCGAATGTCCGGACAATCAAGAGTTTTGATCTCGCCCTGGCTCGGCGGAGGCCCCCTTGGCCCGAAAAATCAGAGGGTTAGAGATCTCTCGCCGTTCCAGGAGGAGAGGTTGTCACCACGGCCCACGCGCATCGCGCCCTCCCGGAGCGGAAATCGGCCCCTGCGTGAGATTCTCGCCGGCGGCCTAGTCCCCGGCTCGAAAGGCGAAGGCGCGGCTCGGGTTCTTCACCATGATCCGATCGAAATCTCCCGGGCTCAGTCCGGCCTCCAGGAGCTGAGAGCGGAACTCGGTGACGAGAAAGGTCAGGCCCGGGGCGCCGCCGTACATCCGCCAGTATCCGCGTCTCGCCGCGTCCATCCCCAACATCACCTGGTCTCCCAGACCCTCGGCGAACAGCGCCACCACGAGATCGCGCGTGGGGTTGCCCTGCCCCGGCTTCCACCGAAACGCCGAATCGAACTCGACGAAAACTCCGGTCGACAGAATCTCCCGGTGATATGCAAGGTCCGGGTTGCGATCGGTGTGGGAGAGGACGACGTGGCGCGCCTCCACGCCCGCGTCGCTTAGCAGCTTCACCTGCTCGAGCGCCGCGGTGCCCTGCTCGGTGTGCGTCAGGATCGGAGCCCCGGTGATGCGATGTGCCGCAGCCGCCGCCCGGAACGCCTTCTGTTCATGGGCATTCAGACTGTTCAGACCCCCCGCGACCTTGATCACCCCCGCGCGATGCGGCGTCCTCCGGATCTCGGGGCCCTCGTAGTCGTTCGCGTCCACGCCGTCGCGAATGTCGGCCACGAACAGCTCGGTGAGCGCGTCCTCGTCCAGACCCAGCAAGGGATGGTCAGGGGGATAGTACTTCCGCAGGTGCAACCCGGTGGGACATACGATGTGCACCCCCGACCGACTGGAGACCTCCGCCAGCTTGGTCGCACTGCGGCTGCAGCCCGCCGGCATGGAGTCGACCATCGCCCGCACGCCCGCCGCGTAGCACTCGGCCAGCTCATCCGCCGCGTGCTCCACCGAGTTCAGCAGAAAATCGGGGTACTGCTCCGTCGTGTACCCCTGTTCGATGATGATATGCTCGTGGGCGTAGCACGGGCCCAGCTCACCCGGCGGAACGTCTCCGAGGACGGTGCGCACGAAGGTCATAGAATGGCCTCCCCGCGCTTCGCTCCGCGGTTGGCTGCCCACGCGTGCGCCGCGGTGGCCGCAACCTCGCCGGGCGTCTCCAGTACCGCGCCCAGGGCGGCCAGGCGCTCCTGCAGCTCGGTCACCGGCAGGTCACGCGCCCCGCAGTCACGCTCCAGCGAGAGCGCTGCCGCCAAGCCTGCCGCCTGACCCATCGACATGGTCTGACCCATCGACCGGCAGGACGCGTGAGCATCGTGAGTGGCGCTGAAGCATCGTCCGGCAACCCATACCTCGTCCCGCCCCCGCGGGACGAGAGTCCGGTAGGGCACGTCGTAAGCCTTTCCCTCGGGCACGTACGCCCAGACGGTCTCTTCTTCGCCCGCAGCGTTCTGGCGGTGGTCCTCGATGGGCGCACCACACAGGAGCACCCGGTCGTCGAAACGCCTCGCCTGCAAGCAGTCGTCGCGGGTGAGGCGGTACTCGCCGTAGACGCGTCTCGACTCGCGCACGCCGATCTGCGTGCTCAGGCCGATGATGCGGGCGTTCTCGTAGCCAGGCACACGGTCGCGGAAGAAGGCTTCGTAGATGTAGGCCTGCCGGCGCCCCTCGCGCTCCGCCTTACCAAGCTCGTGCACATCGGTGGCGTCGACGCTGGCCACTCGCACCGCGACCGTGGAGATGCAGCCCGGCTGCACCATGGCGTGTGCGCTTCCCGCCCGCCGAGGCAACGGATGGGTGCCTTCTTCCACCGCCCGCGCCATCCGCTCCGCGAGCATCTTCTTGCCTCCCGCACGCTCGAACCGCTCGAGGTCCACATTGCACATGCGGAAGGTGGTGGTGAGCGTCTGCGCGGGATCGATTTCGCCCGCTCGCTCAAAGGCGATTCCCGCGTGGTAGCACAGGTCGGCGTCGCCGCTCGCGTCGATGAAACGCTTCGCCCGTATCCGCCTGAGGCCCTGCTTGGTCGCGATCACCACCGCGTCGACGCGACCGTCCGGATTGTCTTCAACGCCCACCAACAGCGAATGGAGGTAGAGGTCTACACCCGCCTCCTCCAGCAAGCGGTCCCAGATGATCTTCAGTCGCTCCGGGTCGTAAGTGACTCCGGTGCCCGCTCCATACGTGTTCGGTCGCAGGTACATCGCGCCCTCGGCATCCAGGGCGTCGACCACCTGGTCGGGAATGCCTCCCACGACCTTTCGCGGCTCCGGCCCCGGGGTGAAAAAGCCGTAGAAGGTATCCAGGACCTGGGTGGAGCACCCTCCGAAGAAGCCGTAGCGTTCGACGAGCGCAACATGGAACCGGCCGGATCGGCTCGCCGCGAGGGCGGCGCAGCACCCCGCGGATCCGGCGCCGACGACCAGCACGTCGACGTCCGCCAGAGTGGGGATGTGTGCGGAGATCAGCGGGGAAGGCATTCGTCTTCCTTACTCCTGAAGCCCAACATTCTGGTACAACCGTGAGAGTCGGCGGGCATGCTCGTCGTAGGCCGACTGGAACAGCTCGGTCGATTCTTCCGGGCCCACCACCGCGGCAGCCGTAAGGACTCTCGGTGGACTTCCCGCCTTCGTGAGTCGCAAGGCGACTTCGGCTTTGATGGCGTTGACGAGCAGTACGCCCCCGACCGTCGAACCGGGCCCGACGGGCGTGGGCAGGCCATCGACATACACCATTGCGTCCCCCACTGGCGCGCCGGTGTCGAGTACGAGGTCCGCGAAATCAGGCAGCTTGAGACCACGCGGATCCCTGCTCGTCGAGGCGTCCGAATGCGCCTTGCTGACGATCGCCACCACCCGAATGCCGCGCTTCTGAAAGCCCTCCGCGATCTCGATGGAGACCACGTTGCACCCGCTCGACGAGATGACGAGCGCCGAATCCGCTTCGGACAGGTCGAAGTTGCGCAGGATCTGCTCAGCCAGGCCGGGCACGTTCTCGAGGAACATGGCCTGCCGCTGCCCGTTGGGGCCCACCACCGGATTGTGGAAGGTGAGGGAGAGCTCGACGATCGGGTTGAAGCCCGGAAACGAGCCGTAGCGGGGCCACATCTCCTCGACCATCATGCGGCTGTGGCCGGAGCCGAACAGGTGCACCATCCGGCCGGCGAGAATGCTGGCCGAGAACCAGTCCGCAGCACGTTCGATGGCCTCTTCCTGCGCCGCGACGGCTGCCAGGATTCTTCGACACTGCGCCAGATAGTCTTGAGTTGGTTTCACGTTGCACAGCTTGTGAGCGCATGGCGTGCCGCACCGTACGCACCTGCGAATGCTCCCAGCCGCGCAGGGACGATGGGTACGGAGACCCCGGTCGGGCGCCACTCCAGCGAGTGAACAAAGCGAGTGAGCGGCTGGAAAAGCTCATCCCCCGCGCGAGCGATTCCCCCTCCGATCACGATCATCTCCGGATCGAGGACATTGATCAGGGAGACGATTCCGCAAGCGAGCAGATACACCGAGCGAAGCCAGATGTCGGTTGCCTCGGCCTCCCCTCTTCGGTGGGCATCGACCAGCGCCTCAGTAGTCGTGAATCGACCATTGGTTCGCCTGGCGACCGTGCAATCACCGATCGCCTCCTCCAGCGTTCCGGGCGTTCCCACGATGTCCGGAGGACCATCAGGGTCCAGGCAGATGTGTCCCAGATGCCCGGCTCGCCCGAGGTGCCCCCTGAGGAGGTGGCCGTCGACCATCGCCCCTCCCCCGACTCCGGTGCCCAGCGTGAGCATCATCACGTTGGAGCACCCCGCCGCGGCGCCCAGCCATGCTTCACCGAGCAGGGCCGCGTGAGCGTCGTTGATGACCGGCACCGTGACGCCGAGGCCCAGGGCATCGGTCCAGTCGAGACCGGTGAGCGCGTCGAGGCGGCCCTGCATCCAGGCCACACTACGCTGATCGCGAGCCACCAACCCCGGCGCGGCGATCCCCACCCAGCTCGCGGGGCGGCCCACTTGCTCCTGGAGCGTGCCGAGCATGCCGCGAATCTTCCGCACCCAGGACTCGGGGTCGTCACCGCTCGACTCGGTCCAGCAGCCCAGCTCGGTGCCGTCCCCGGTGAGCGCCACCACCTTCAGGTTGGTCCCACCCAGGTCGAACCCGACCGTGTAGGGCGCCGCTGCGCCGTGCGGCTTCAAGCGCTCACCGTCCATCCGCCGTCGACCGAAATCACCTGCCCGGTGATCGAGCGCGCGGCCGGGCTCAGCAGGAAGAGCGCGGTCGAAGCTATGTCCCCGGGCTCCAGCAATCCCCCGGGCAGCGGCTGCTTCACGCGCATGTACTCCACGATCGCGGGATCGTCCTGCGCGCGGCGACTCATGGGCGTGCGCACCAGACCCGGAGCGATCGCGTTGATGCGAATGCCGTGGGGAGCGTAGTAGGCGGCGGCCGAGCGGCTCATGGCGATGATCGCTCCTTTGCTGGCGGCGTACCCATGGGTCGCGAACGACCGGGCCGACGGAGAGAACGCCAGCACGCTCGCCATGTTCAGCAGGACCCCGCGCATGCCGTCGCTGTCCGGCTCCTGCAGGAGCATCCTTCGCAGCACCTCGCGGGACATCAGGAACATGCTGCGGACGTTGGTCTCGAATGTCCGGTCCCAACCCTCGTCCGTGCACTCGTGCAGCGGCCCGTCGCCGAAACGCCGCCCGCTGATGCCGACCACGTTGAACAGTGCGTCGATGCGGCCGAGGTCAGCGGCACAGACGCTGACCACCTGGGCGACGCGCGCCGGATCCGTTACGTCCGCCTCGAGGAAGCGACAGTCTCCACCCTCCGCGCCCACTTCCCGGGCGAGGCTCTCCCCACTCTCCGTATCGATGCCGATGACCACCACGCGTACACCCGACCGCGAGGCCACGCGGGCGGTTTCCGCGGCGATGCCGGTCGTGCCGGTCACCAGTAGCGTGCGCCCGGTCAGCTCACCCGACATGAACCCTCGAGCTCGCCCGGGGTGTGCCCCCCTCTGCGCGGGCGGTCAGTGACACACATCATCCGTATGGTTGGGACCTGGAGTACAGCGAGCGCGACACACGATCTTCCCCGAAGGGGACATTCGACAGCGTTGGCGATCATGAACGTCCACAATCATGCGACCGCGTTCACCGTCTGGGTGATCTCGCCGGTCTGCAGATCTCGCAGGATCGACCGCACGGTGCCGTCGGGCAGGCGCTCCTTCTTGATCAACACCTTCCCATCGACTTCGACCGCCTGGGCGCGAACGCTCCTGGCGGGTTCGCGGGCACGCCAATCGTCGAGCACGACCGGCTCCCACTGACGCGTGCGCGCCGATCGGTAGCAGGCATCGATCACCGCGTTCACCACGTAGCCGTCGTAGAACGTCTCCGTCGGCGGGCGCCCCTCTTCCAGCGCGTCGAACATGTCCACGAACATGGGCACGTAGCCCAGCGCGTGCGGCTCGTCCCCGACCGGGAACATCCAACCGGTCTCCGATTCCAGCTTCTCGGCCACGTAGCCCTTGCTGCCGGCGGCGGAGAACATCTCGAAGCCCGTGCGCAGCCAGTGGTTGAGCATGATCGTGCCCTCCGTGCCGGCGACCTCGTCACGCAGGTCCATTCCGCCCCGGAATGCCCAGCTCGTTTCGACCTGACCCACGGCCCCACTCTCGAAGCGGATCAGGGCGATGGCGTGATCCTCGGCTTCGATGGGGTGAACCAGGGTGTCGGTCCAGCACATGACCTCGAGCGGCCGGTTCTCCTTGCCAACGAAGCTGCGGATGATCTCGATGCAGTGGCAGCCCATGTCGATCAGCGATCCGCCACCGGCCTGCTCGGGCGACCAGAACCAAGCGCTGTGCGGTCCCGGGTGAGTCTCGCGCGACCGGACCCAGAGGACGTCGCCGACCGCACCGGCACGGGTCGCGGCGATGGACTTGAGCGTCTTGGGCGTGTAGACGAGGTCCTCGAGATAGCCGTGGAAGACCCCCGCGCGCTCCGCCGCGTCCAGCATACGCTTGGCCTCCTCCGCGTTGCGGCCCAGCGGCTTGGTGCAGAGGATCGCCTTGCCGGCTTCGGCCGCCAGTGTGACGGCTTCCTCGTGCAGATGGTTGGGTATGCCGATCACCACCACGTCCACCTCGGGATCCTTGATCGCGGCTGCCATATCGGTGGTGTGGCGTGGGATACCCCAGCGGCCGGCGAAGTCACGCGCGCGCGCCTCGTCGCGGGAGTAGACGACCTCGATGCGATCACGGCGGCGCTGCCCCAGGATCGAGGTGGCGTAGAAGGAGCCGATCAATCCTGTGCCGAGAAGAGCGATTCGGTGAGCCCGCATGATGGCGATCCGGGTTGGAGGACGAAGGGGTCGGCCCGACACCGGGCCAAGCTATATCCGGATGTCCGGACAATCAAGCGTTTCGTCGGGCCTTGTGCGCGGGGTTCAGACTGCATGCCGTCAAGCGCCGCTCAGACCGAACACCTCCAGGGCGTAGTCGATACTGCGCTTGTGGGCTTCGACCGCGTCCATGGTGTGGGGCGTCCCCTCCTCGACGGCCTGCTCCAGGACGAGCAGAGGTCGGACCTCCAGGCGCTCGAGCTCCTGCGCGAAGCGGACGTAGTCGATGTCACCGGGACCGAAGGTCTCGGTCCAGACTCCGCCTTGCGACTGGCGGAGGTGCACCTCCACCGTACGGCGCCCGTAGAGCCGGATGATGTCGAAGAGCGCGACCTGGGAGTTCCCCGCTCCTCGGTAGATCCAGTGAGGTTCCAGACAGAGGCCCACGTGCTCCGGGTCGGTGGCGAGCATCATGTGGTGGAACTCGCGCGCCGCGCAGCGCAGCTCGGGGTCGTGATTGTGGTAGGCGAGGGTGAGCGCGCGTTCCCTGAGCGCGGCCCCCAGGCGGTCGAGGTTACGCGCCTGGGTGCGCAGCTGAGCGTCGGACTTGCACTGCTGCTCGGGTAGAGGATTCGGGTTGGTGACGATGATGCGCGCGCCCAGCGCTCGGGCCGAATCGGCGATCTGCAGAATCTGCGCGATGCTCTCCTCCGCCTCGGCATCGTCATGCAGGCTGCTGCCGACGTAGACGGAGTCCATGCGCAGGCCGTGTTTGCGCAGCAGCGGTCCGAGGGTCGCCAGCTCCGAGGCGGAGCCCACCGAGGGCTCGAAGACGGTGAGCCCCGATCGGGCGTATTCCGCCAGGCTCGCATCCAGATCCTCGAACCAATCGCGCCCCTCTCGACCGAAAAACGTCATCCACGTGTAGACGTTGCAGGACAGGGCGCGTTCCTGTGAGACGGGCTTACTCGCGCGACCCGGAACCAGACCCGGGCGACCGAGCGCCGCCGCGGCGAGGAAGGAGGCCGCGGAACCGAGAAACGTGCGGCGGCTTGCCTTCTGGGGAACCATACGGACCTCGCTTATGGGCGGTGGAGGAGAACATGGAGGAGGCGAGAGCTACCGATCAGCGCGACCGCCTCCGGGCCGTGCTGCCGGCGAACAGGCCCCCTCGCTTGTATATACCTCTTCCGCATCGACAAAAGGCCGATTAGGTTGGCGCATCAACCTAATGTCCGGACAAAGGACACGACAGGGTCCGGTCCGGATTCTCCCTCCCATTTGCACGCGCCCATGTTGGTTGACCCGAATAGTCCGGTTCCGCTGTACTTTCAGGTGGAGTCGGATCTGCGCCGGCGGATTCAGTCCGGGGAGCTTCCCCCGGGCTACGTCCTACCACCGGAGTACGACCTGTGCCGCGACTACGGGGTCAGCCGACACACCATACGCACGGCACTCGCCCGGCTCTCCGCGGACCGGCTCATCGCGCGCGGGGCGGGTCGTGGCACGGTCGTGCTGCCGCAGTCGAATCGGGTCCGCTTCTACCTCGACCGGAGCTTCACCCAGCAGATGGCCGAGCTGGGGCGGAAGGCGCGCTCCCGGGTGATCAGCGCCGAGGTCGGTCGCGTGGACGAGGGGGACCCGGAAGCGGTGTGGGCGGAGAAGGGGGCCCCGTGCTTCCGTCTCGAGCGCCTCCGCTTCGGTGACGACGAGCCCATCGGCGTCCAGAAGACCCTGGTGCTGACGCATCGCTGTCCGGACCTGCAGAAGCACGATTTTGCCAACGAGTCATTGTACGCGATCCTGAGCCGCGAGTACTCGTTGGTGGTGACCCGCATCCATCACACCGTGGGGGCCGCCGTGGCGGATGCTCGTGATGCCGAGTTGCTGGAGATTGGAGAGGGGGCGCCGCTGCTGGTGGTGAACACGACGGCCTTTCTGGGCGAGTCCGAGGTGTTGGAGCACACGGTGAGCCGGTACCGCGCGGACCGGTACGAGTACAGCATAACGCATACGCTGTGAGTGTACGCCTGCGGCGGGCTTTTTGTCGCCTGCGGCGAGCTGGTGGCGCCTGCGGCGGGCTGATGCGGGACGTCAGGGCTCGGGTGAGGCTCGGGCAGGGGTCGCGCTCCTCGGTACTGTTGCCCTTTCGTCGCGCGACCCCCGCCCGAGCCCTGACATCCCGCAGGGAAAGGGTTTTGGGGGCGGATATCCTGCCAGACCGCCGCTACGGGACTACGCCGCCTCTGCGGTCGAATCGAGGTCGTGCAGCGGCTTCTGGGCGGGTCGGTCGGGCTCCAAGCCGGGGAACGCGTCAGGACTGATGACCGAAAAGCCACAAACGGATAACGGATAGCGGATAACGGATAACCAACCCGCTCTAGTCCTCCTCCCTCCTCGGCACCTCGTTCCGAATCGGCTTCAACGTACGCAGGTAGCGATAGATCGCCCGCAGGTCGTCGTCGGTCATGCGGCGGTACTCGCGCCAGGGCATGAAGGCGTGCAGGGAGTCGCCCTCGGGGTTGACTCCGGTGCGGATGGTGCGCAGGAAGTCCTCCTCGCTCCAGTTCCCGATCCCGGTCTCGGGGTCGGGGGTGAGGTTGGACGGGTTCGCGGGGAAGCCCCCCGGCGGCGAGGCGGTGCCGGCAAAGAGACGGTCCCGGTCGGGAGTGGAGCGGATGCCGCCGCGCGGGGTGTGGCAGTCGGCGCAGAGGCTGACGTGCAACGCCAGGTACTCGCCGTACTCGGCGGTGGGTCCGCGCGGAGGCGCCTGATCCTGCGGTGGGTCCTTCGGTCCGAGGAAGAAGAGTCGTGCGGCGCGGTAGATGAGGTTGGGATCGTTGTCGACCTCCTTGCGTACCGGCGGAAGGCTCTTCAGGTAGCGTGCGACCGCCAACGCATCGCGGTCCGACATCCCGTGGAACCACTCGTACGGCATCACCGGCGCAAGCACGTGCCCCTCGCGATCCTCGCCGGTGCGTATGGCGCGCACGATCTCCTCCTCGCTCCACCGTCCCAGCCCGGTCGCGGAGTCGGGGGTGAGGTTCGCCGCGCGGATCGCGCCGAGGCGCCAGTTCCGGAAGGTCATCCCACCGCTGAGCGGCCCATCCGGGTCCCGCTGCGGGTCCTCCGCGTGACAGTGACCGCAGACGGCCGCGTTGCGCACCAGGTACTCGCCGCGCTCCGCCAGCCCGGCCGTGTCCACCAGTGCGCCGGAGAGATCTGGAAGTGGAACGTTGCCTCCCCCACAGCCGATGCCAGAGGCCAGGAGCAATATTGGTCCGCAACCCCGAATCCAGGTCACGGCGCGGCACATGGGCTTCTGTCCCGTTCTGAACATCTTCGCCTCCGGCGGTGGTAGTCGCCTGCGGCGGGCTGGTGCGGGGCGCTCTGGCTCGGGAGGGGCCGCGCTCCTCGATACTTTTGCCCTTTCGTCGCGCGGCCCCTCCCCAAGCCCCGGCATCCCGCGGGAAAAAGGGTTGAATGTTCAGCTTCGCGCCCGGTCGCCCGATTCGTGCCATCGCGCAGGGCGGTCACGCTCGAAACAGAACCGGGCAAGCTGGGGATGCAGCCGACTGCGCTTTTGCGAGTAGTTGTAGGTCGGTGGGGTGGGCGCGGACAGCGGGATGGATCCAGCCGCGGGTTCTTCGCCCGGTGTCTCGCTCCGCGACACCTCGCACGCGTGTGGCCGAAGGCCGATGAGTTCGGGGCCCGTCGCAGGCGAATCACCAAACCGACCAGAGCCGCGAAATTGACCGATCCACACACCACGCCCAGGGAGATTGTCGCTCGCGCGGAGCGTGCCTCCGCCTGAAGTTCGCCTGAGGCAGGCGAAACCTCCCCCACACGCTTGACGAGTCACCACACCGCTCGTACTATGCCGCGCGTTGAGACTGATTCTCAATCGCGTCAAACGAGTGGAGACATGCATCGCTTTCTTCTTCCACTTGCAGTCTTTATAGCCGCAGTCACCCCACTCGAAGCGCAATCCGGGATCATCCACGCTCGGGTCACCGATGCCGAGACCGGCCGGCCGCTGCCCGGGGTGCAGATTTCCCTGGAGGGGGGACAGGACGGAGGCATCTCGACGGAAGGTGGTCGAGTGGTGATCCGCGGGGTGCCGGCCGGCACACGGACGATCATCGCCCGCTTGATGGGTTATGAGCCGGCGCGCCGCGAGGTGCAGCTCCGCGGCGGGGAGACGCTCGTGCTGGACATCGAGCTGTCCCGCCAGGCGGTGGCGCTGAGCGGCATCACGGTGGTCGGGCAGCAGGGCGGATACGTCGCCACCCGCTCCAACACGGCGACGAAGATGGACCTGCCGCTGATCGAGACGCCGCAGTCGATCACCGTGGTGACCTCCGACCAGATCCGTGACCAGGCCTCGCCCAATCTGCAGGAGGTCCTGCGCTACACGCCGGGCGTGCGCCACGAGCTCTACGGCATCGACAACCGGGGCGACTGGGTCTCGCTACGCGGCAGCCAGGAGACGACGACGCTGCTCGACGGGATGCGGCTCCCCCTCACCGGCTGGTACGGCGTGGTTCGCACGGAGCCCTACGCCTACGAGCGTATCGAAGTGCTGCGCGGCCCGGCCTCGATCATCGCGGGCCAGAACGACCCTGGCGGGGTGGTCAACCTGGTCTCGAAGCGGCCGCAGCCGGTGGCATCGCGGGAGGTGGGCCTGCGCCTGGGTAACTACAACCGCCGCGAGCTCCAGGCGGACTTCACCGGCCCGCTCGACGCGGACGGCAACTGGCTCTACCGTCTGGTCGCGGTCGGGAAGGACGGCGACACCCAGGTCGAGTACGCGGACGAGCAGCGCACCTTCGTCGCCCCGTCGCTCACCTGGCAGTCCGAACACGGTCACGCGCTCACCCTCTATGGTGAGTACCAGTTCGACGAAAGCAAGAACACGAACGCCTTCCTCGGGCTCGACGGGACTCTGAGGCCAGCGCCGAACGGTCCTATCCCCATGGATCTGTTCATCGGCGAGCCGGACTGGGACACCTACGGTGGTACGCGCTATCGCTTCGGCTACTCCGCGGACCTCGGGCTCGGCGGATCCTGGCGCCTGCGCAACAACGTGCGCCACGACCGGGTCGATGGCTTGATGAAGTCCCTCTACGCAGCCTGGTGGCTGGGCTTCCTCGACGAGAACGGAGAGCCGGATGCGAACGGTCGCTATCTAGGCCGCGAGTGGTACGTCTACGACGACGCCTCGCGCATGACGGCGGGGGAGGTCCTTCTCCAGGGCACCCCGCGGACCGGGGGCGTCGAGCACACCGTGCTGATCGGCGTGGACGGGCTGCTCCACGACGCCACCCAGATCTCCGCTGCCGGGACGGGCACCCCGCTGAACGTCTACGACCCCGAATACGGCACCTTCCCCGAGCCTACGCTCGAGGGCGGCACCCGCACCGACAACGAGATCCGGCGCGTCGGATTCCTGGTGCAGGACCAGATGAAGTTCTCCGATCGCCTGAGCCTTCGGCTCGGGCTGCGGCGGGAATACGTGCGGAACGCGGTCGTGGACGGAGAGGTGAGCCGAGATTGGGCGACCAGCCGGAACGTCGGGATCGTCTACAAGATCCTTCCCGGGCTCGCCCCCTACGCGAGCTACTCGGAGTCATTCAACCCGGTGGGCGGCACGGACGCAGAGGGCAAGGCGTTCAAGCCCAAGCGTGGCGAACAGATCGAGGGTGGGATCAAGTGGGCCCCGACATCGCTCCCCTTCCAGGCATCCGCCGCCGTCTACTCGATCGAGGAGAAAAACCGGCTCGCCAGCGATCCCGAGAACGTCAACGAGAGCATCCAGATCGGCGAAGCTCGCGTACGCGGGGTCGAGCTGGAGGCGCAGGGCGCCGTCGCCGGTTGGAATCTGCTGGCCAGCTACAGTTACACGCGCGCGACCGCGAGCGCCGACCCCTTCGGAACCGACCTCGATCCCGACCAGCAGATCGAGGGGATTCCGGAGCACAGCGCCTCCACCTGGGCCGTGTACGACTTCGGGTTGCTCGGCCTCCCCGGCCTCTCCCTGGGCGGCGGCGTGCGCTACGTCGGCCGGATCGGCGACGGGACGGGCAACGTCTTCGTACCTGCGGTCACGCTGTTCGACGCCCTCGCCTCCTTCCACCGAGGCTCCTGGCGATTCGCCCTGAACGCGAACAACCTCGCCGACAAGAGCTACATCGCCACCTGTCTCGCGCGCGGCGACTGCTGGTTCGGCGCGCGGCGGGGGATCACCGGCACCGTCTCGTACCGGTGGTGAGCCCCGAGATGTTCGCGATGACAGCCTGGCTACTCGGAGCGTCAGCGGTAGCGTGCACCGTGGCGGCGCTCGTTCTCCTCTACCGCTCCTGGTCTCGGAGGCTGTCGGGGTCGCGTGCCACGGTGCTGACGGCCTGGACCCTTCTGCTGGTTGCGTCCGCTTGCTGGGTCGCGCTGGGCGGCTGGGAATTCGGGACGATCTACGCCATCACGGTCCCTTCCGTGGCGGCTCTGCCACTGCTCTGGTTGGTGGCCGACCGCCGGACCGGAAGGGTGGTCGCCACGCCTCGGCGTCGTCTGTCCAAGCCATCGTGGACGGGCATCGCGAAGCACCTGCGGACGTTCCTGCTCGTGGTGGTACTGGGGATCATCGCGAGTACCCTGATCACCAGCGCCGTGGGTCTCCTGCTCCCCTTCGGGGAGATCAACCAGCTGGTCTTCATCGTCTGCGTGATGCCGACGGTCTGGGGCCTCATCGCTTTCTGGCTTGCGATGGACGCTGACCGACGCCGTCCGGTGCTGTCGCTGGTGGCGCTATCGGCGATCAGCCTGGTGGCCATTCTCATCCGCTGAATGCCATGGACCTGACCCCGTCTCCCGGCCTGGTCAAGCGATCGCTGGCGGCGCACGGCTGGCTGGGCCTGCTGGTCGGTGCCCTCATGTACATCGTGTGTCTGACCGGCACCCTGTCGGTCTTCTATCCCGAGTTTGAGCGGTGGGAGCAGCCTCAGGTCCGAGAGTCGTTGGACTACGATCCGGTCGTATTGGAAAGGGCGTTCAACGACTTCCTCGCGCAGGAGTCGCTGCGAACCGAGCACATGTACCTGAACCTCCCCACCGAGGAGATCCCGCGCGCCTCGGTCTCGAACCAGCAGCGCGGCTGGTTCGTGCGGGAGGATGGGTCGCTGGGTGATGAAGTCGAGCACGAGTGGACGCACTTCATAATCAACACACACCTCTATCTGACCCTGCCGGAGACGTTCGGCATCGTCCTGGTCAGCTCGCTCGGTGCCATGCTGGTGGGGCTGATCGTGTCCGGGTTGCTGGCTCACCCTCGCCTCTTTCGGGACGCCTTCCACTTGCGGCTGCGCGGCAACGGACGGCTGGATCAGACGGACATCCACAACCGTTTGAGCGTCTGGGGTGCACCCTTCCACCTGCTGATCGCCATCACCGGTGCCTACTTCGGGTTGGTGACGCCGGTGCTGGGCGTGGTGGCCGAGCTGACCGGACGCGATGCCCAGACGATCGTTTCGTCGGTGTTTGGAGAGGAGCCTGAGGTAAAAGAGACGGGGGAGATCCGGCTCGCTGCGGCGCTGGCCGAGCTCTCCGCGCGCGCGCCTGCAGCGAACCCCTTCGCGGTGACGGTGCACGGAGCCGGGACCGAGCGCCAGTTTTTGGAGATTCACGCGAGTCATCCCGGACGGATGATCTACTCCGAGAACTATCGCTACGACAGCGCCGGCAACTACCTGGGCAAGGCGGGGTTCTCGGATGGCGAGGTGGGCAAGCAGATCGTGTACTCGATGTACTACCTCCACTTCGGCCACTTCGGCGGCTTCGCGGTCAAGCTGATCTACTTCGTCCTCGGCCTGACGCTCACCGTCGTCTCGGTGACCGGGATAAACATCTGGCTATCCAAGCGCAAGCACCGCGACGCGCTGAACGACATCTGGGCCGGGATCGTCTGGGGCGTGCCAGTGGCGCTGTCGGCGAGCGCGACCTCGCAGATCGCCTTCGGCTTCGTCTCGCCGGTGCTGTTCTGGTCCGTGCTGGCGATGTGCGTGGCGTGGAGCCTCCGCCGCCGCGAGCCGGCGCGGGCACGACAAGACCTGATCGCCGTCTGGGCTGGACTGGTCGGGCTGCTGCTGACGACCCACCTTGTCCGCTTTGGTGTGGACGCCTTGGCGCCGGCGGCGCGGACCATCAACACGGCGTTGCTGCTCCAGCTCGGGCTGCTGGTTTGTCTGCTGCGGCGACGGAGGACAGATCGTTCGGACCCAAGCGCGGTCGCCGCCCCGGAGCGGCAGGAGCGCTTCGAGCCGAGAGCAAGTCCTGAGCTTGAGAAAACCGAGGCCCGCGCTTAGGAGTTCACCAGACCCCGACATAGGGCGACTTTTCCGGACAGATAAGCCTGGCCGGAGGGTCGCCCTACGGCTATTCCGCAAGCTTATGCATAGGGGCGACTTCTCACATTCTGGGACGTGAAGATGAGGATCTTTGTGGCAGGTGCCGGTGGCGTGATCGGACGGAGGCTCTGCCCTCTGCTCGTCGAGGAGGGCTGGACGGTCGTGGGGACCACGCGCTCACCGTCCAGAGCGGAGACGATCCGCGCCATGGGGGTGGAGCCGGTGGTCATCGACGTCTTCGACCGGATCGGTCTGCTGCGGGTGGTGAAGGAGGCGAGGCCGGACGTCGTCATCCACCAGCTGACCGATCTGCCCCCAGCGCTCGACCCGGCGCAGATGGCCGAAGCGCGCGTGCGCAACGCGCGTCTCAGGGACGTCGGAACGCGCAACCTGGTGGAGGCCGCAGTTGCCGCCGGGGCAAAACGGTTGATCGCCCAGAGCATCGCCTTCGCCTACGCGCCGGGACCCCAGCCCTACGACGAGAATTCGCCGCTGGACGTTCAGCGGCAGGACGACGCCGGTCTTTCGGCCCGCGGCGTCGCCCGATTGGAGCGGCACGTACTGGAGGCGCCACTGGTGGGGATCGTGCTGCGCTACGGCAAGCTCTACGGTCCCGGCACCGGCTTCGACGACCCCCCTCCCGGCGGTCCGCTCCACGTCGATGCCGCCGCCGAGGCCGCGCGCCTGGCGGTCACCCGTGGCGAGCGCGGCACTTACAACATTGTCGAGTGGGATGGCACGGTGTCGAGCAGGAAGGCGGCCCGGGAGCTCGGGTGGAGACAAGCCGAAGACAAGGAGTGACGGGGTGAGGGGGTGACAAGGTGAACGGCTGATGGACGGTAGTCCCCCACCTTCGCCTCGGAAGATCGGGAGGCGCTGGCCTTCGCCTACAAAGCAGCCCGCCACGCCGTTGCAACTCGCCCCCGCTCCTCGAAGCCACCGAAGGATTGCGCGGTCGACCGGCATCTTCAGCCGTTAACAAAGCTGCGGCAGGCCCGTTCACCTTGTCACCTTGTCACTCCTTGACGCACTTCTCGGTAAGCACTACCTTACCGTTAGCATATGCTTACCAATCCCATGTGGGAGGCACTGGGTGATCCCACGCGACGAGAGATCTTCGAGCGTCTCGCCGACCGGCCTCGGGCGGTAGGCGAGCTGGCGGCGGAGCTGCCGATCAGCCGTCCCGCGGTTTCACAGCACCTCAAGGTGCTGAAGGAGGCGGGTCTGGTGATCGACCGTCCGGTCGGCACCCGCCGCATCTACCAGGTGAATCCGGCCGCGGTGGACGCCTTGCGGGCGCAGCTCGACCGGTTCTGGAGCAAGGCCCTGACGGCCTACAAGGAGGTCGTCGAACAATCCGCTCGGGAGGAGCCATGAACACACAGACGGAAGGAACTTCGGTGCGGCAGCAGGTGGTCGTCGGAGCGCCGGTGGAGCGCGCCTTCCGGATCTTCACGGAGCAGTTCGACCGCATCAAGCCGCGCGAGCACAACCTCCTCCAGGTCCCCATCGCGGAGACGGTCTTCGAGCCGCGCGTCGGCGGGCATGTCTACGATCGGGGCGTCGACGGAAGCGAATGCCGCTGGGCGCGCGTGTTGGCCTTCGAGCCGCCCCACCGTATCGTGATCAGTTGGGACATCTCCCCGCGGTGGCAGATCGAGACCGATCCCGCGCGCACGAGCGAAGTCGAGATCCGCTTCGTCGCCGAGTCAGCCGACCGCACGCGGGTGGAGCTCGAGCACCGCAAGCTGGAGCGGCACGGAGAGGGGTGGGAGTCGGTGCGCGACGGCGTCGCGGCGGATGGCGGCTGGCCGCTGTACCTCCAGCGGTACGTCGATCTGGTCCAGGGCTGAACCGGAAAGGAACCGCGTATGGCGAAGCTCGTCTTCGGAATGAACCAGTCCCTCGACGGCTACGTGGACCACACGGCCTTCGGCCCGGGACCCGAGCTCTTCCGGCACTTCATCCGGGAGGCGGAGGGACAGGCGGGGAGCGTTTACGGCCGCGAGATGTACGAGGTGATGCGGTACTGGGACGACGATCACCCGGAGTGGGATGAGGACGAGCTCGCCTTCGCGGCGGCGTGGCGCCGGCAGCCGAAGTGGGTCGTGTCGCGCACGATGAAGTCGGTCGGGCCCAACGCGACGCTGGTCGGACATGACCTCGAGGGCGCGATCCGCGCGCTCAAGGCCGAGCGCGAGGGGGAAATCGAAGTCGCCGGCCCCACCCTGGCGCGAAGCCTCATCGAGCTCGGGCTGATCGACGAGTACCGGATCTACCTGCACCCGGTGGTGCTCGGCCACGGCAAACCCTACTTCCTCGGATCTCCGCCACCGCTCCGCCTGGTGGGTAACGACCGCATCGATGAGAACGTCGTCCGATTGACCTACGCGCCTGCCTGATTCCACGGGCGGCGCGACCATCGCTGGGGCCCGGTTTAACCGCGGAGGGCACGGAGGAACCGCAGAGGCCGCGGAGGAATTTCTGCCACGGCCGAGGCTCTGCGCAGGAAATTTACGGCCTCGTTCTCACGCACCGCTTGACTCATCAATATCTATTGATGTATTATTCGCTCATGGAGACTACGGTTACGAATCCGGCCCGGGTTGCGCGCTGGTTCCACGCGCTTTCGGACGAGACTCGCCTGCGCATCGTCGACCTGCTCCAGCGTGGCGAGCGTTGCGTCTGCGAGTTGCAGGACGCGCTCGGGGCGGCGCAGTCCCGCCTGTCCTTCCACCTCAAGGTGCTGCGGGAGGCCGGGCTGGTGAACGACCGGAAGCAGGGGCGCTGGAACTTCTACTCGCTACGCCCTGAGGTGCTGGACGAGATGGCCGCGTATCTCCAGGAGCGGAAGCCGGACGAGGAGGTGTGGAGCTCGTGCGCCTGCGGGGAGGATCATACGGGACCGCGCTGCGCCTGACGACCGGCTTTTTTTTCGCATCATCCATCAAACTTTATTGATCGGAGGACCCATGAACGACCGTCTGCGGGCCATCGTGCGGGAGCGCTACGGGCAGGCCGCGCTCCGCGTGGCACAGGGGCAGGAGAAGGCATCGTGCTGTGGATCGGGCGGGTGCTGCGGCTCGGGGGATCCGATCACGCGCGACCTCTACGACGCCGCAACCATCTCGGGCCTGCCGGACGAGGCCGTGCTCGCCTCGCTCGGGTGCGGCAACCCGACCGCCCTGGCGGAGCCGAAGGAGGGAGAGGTGGTGCTCGATCTCGGCTCGGGCGGCGGTATCGACGTGCTGCTCTCCGCCAAGCGCGTGGGGCCGTCGGGCAAGGCCTACGGCCTGGACATGACCGACGAGATGCTCGACCTTGCCCGGAAGAACGCCGCCGCGATGGGTGCGAGCAACGTGGAGTTTCTGAAGGGCCACATCGAGGAGATTCCCCTCCCCGACAACAGCGTGGACGTCATCATCTCCAACTGCGTGATCAACCTCTCGGCGGATAAGCGTCAAGTGCTGAAGGAGGCCTTCCGCGTGCTGAAGCCGGGAGGGCGCTTCGCGGTGTCGGACGTGGTGGTCGTTGGCGAGGTGCCGGCGGAGATGCGCCGCTCCCTGGAGCTCTGGGTGGGCTGCGTGGCCGGTGCCCTGGCGGTCGGGGAGTTCGAGGCCCTGCTCAGCGAGGTCGGCTTCGAGGATGCGTCCATCGAGCCGACTCGGGTCTATCGGACGGAGGACGCCCGCGCCTTCCTGGAAGAGGCGGGGCTCGACGTGGAGGCGTTTGCCGCGGCCGTGGACGGGAAGATCATGGCCGCCTTCGTGCGGGCGACCAAGCCGGCGGTTGCGGCTGAGATGGTCGGGGCGTGCTGCGCCCCCGGGTGCTGCTCCTGAGCCTTCCGAACACCGATGCGGGAAGCGAATAGCGCGGTCCTCCGGCCGATGCGGCCGGAGGACCTGGAGAAGGTCCTGGCGATGTTGCGGAATGCGAAGCTACCTCTCCACGGCGTCGCGGAGGGTCTGCACGCTTTCATCGTGGCTGAGTCCGGCGGACGCATCGTCGGGGTGGCCGGGCTGGAGCGCTATGGTCGCTACGGCCTGCTTCGCTCCGTGGCTGTGGCGCGGGACTGGCGCGGTAGGGGCCTGGGAAGCTCGTTGACGCGGAAGGCTCTCGACCTCGCTTCACGGGAGCGGCTCGCCGCGGTCTATCTCCTCACCGAGACCGCGGCAGACTACTTCCCGCGTCATGGGTTCGAGCGGATCCCGCGCTCCGAAGTCGCCGACGCGGTTAAAGCCTCCGCGGAGTTCCGGGAGGTCTGCCCGGAAGGGGCCATCGCGATGGTCTGCTCCCTGGCTCACCCGGAGGGCTAGCGGCCATCCTGGTGTAGTTCCTCCATTCTCGCCGCTTCGCGTCACCCACCCGCGCAGCCATTTCTCCGCAGCCGTTTCTCCGATGGCCAACGATATGCGGCTGACGCGCCGCCGTCCCCGCGCCTGAAACTACGCTTGCGATTTCACTGTATTGAGAGTACAACTAAATTCGCTCGCCGTCCGGTAGTGTAACCCCGAGCCTGGAGTTGCTCCCGATGTCGTCCACCGTCCGCACCTTCCTCCTCGTCGAGGCGCTCGCCTTCGGGTTCGCGTCGCTCGCCCATCGGGGGATCCTCGTCGAAGGCTACTATCACCAGGGCGCTTACACCGCCGAGACGGTGATCGCCCTCGTGCTCGCTCTGGGGCTGGTCGTGGGGCTGCTCGCGCCGGGGCGCGCCCGCCCGACGGCCATCGCCGCACAGGCGTTCGCACTGCTGGGCACCTGCGTCGGGCTGTTGACGATCGCCATCGGGGTCGGGCCGCGCACGGTACCCGACGTCGTCTACCACCTGGCGATCGTGGCCGTGCTCGTCTGGGGGCTCGTCGTGGCCGTGCGCGAGCGCCGTGCGGGCGCCGCATCCGACTGAGTGTCGCCAACCGCGACCCGCGCCGGATACGGCACGCCTCTACCACCACAGGACGGGGGAACTGATGAAAGCACTGCAGGGACGGATTGCGCTCGTCACCGGCAGCTCACGCGGAATCGGCGCGGCCATCGCCCGGCTCTTCGCGCGCGAGGGCGCCGCGGTCGCGGTGCACGGCCGCGATAGGAACGCCATCTCCGCCGTGCGGGCCGAGATCGAACGCGCCGGCGGGCGCGCCATCGGAGTGACGGCGGACGTCACGCGCGCCGAGGAGATCGAGGCGATACGCCGCCGGGTGGAGGAGGAGCTCGGGCCCATCGACGTGCTCGTTGCCAACGCCGGCGCGAGCCTCACGCACCCGCACCTCCCGCTCGAGGAGATCACCGAGGAGGGTTGGCGCGCGACGGTGGACGCCAACCTCACCGCCACCTTCCTCACCCTGAAGAGCGTGCTGCCGGGGATGAAGGAGCGGCGCCGCGGAAGCATCATCACCATGTCGTCGGCAGCCGCGCGGCGGCCGACCGCGCGCTCGCCCATACCGTACACCGCGGCCAAGGCAGGCCTGCAGCTGCTCACACAGTGCGCGGCGGCGCAGGCCGGTCCGTTCGGTGTGCGCGTGAACTGCCTCGCCCCCGAGACCATCCTCACCGAACGCAACGAGCAGCAGATCCCGGACGACATCCAGGCGCTGCTCGTTGAGGAGCACCCCGTGCGCCGTCTCGGCACGCCTGAGGACGTGGCGCGGGCAGCGCTCTACCTCGCCTCCGACGCCTCGGCCTGGGTCACCGGAGTCATCCTCGACATCGCCGGTGGAGCGGTGCTGCGTTAGACGCCGCGCTTCGCCGATCCGACCATATCACCACGCGGGAGCGGACCATGCAAGCACCTTTCGTTGCCAGGGGCTACGCAATCGCCCTGTTCATCCACATTCTAGGCGTTGTCGCTCTCTTCGCGGGATTCTCGATGCAGCAGCGCGCGGGAAGCCGTCTGCGCAGCGCCACCACTCACGAGGAGGCCCGTCGCTGGACCGAGATGCTCGGCATGTCGCGCAGCATGGTGCCGTCGGGCGTGGTCATGCTGCTGGTCACGGGTGGCTATCTCGCCTACCTGCTCGGCGGCTCTCAGCCCGCGGCCTGGATCTCGACCGCGATGGTGACCGCCCTGCTCATCGGAATCGTGGCGGTCGCGGTGACAAATCGCGGCTTCGGCGCTATTGCCCGCGCGGTGTCGGCCGGTGCCGGGCCACTCTCCGGAGAGGCCGCGCGGCGCATCGGCAGCGCCACTACCTGGAGCGCGCTCGCGGCGACGAACGGCGCAGCCCTGGGTACGCTCTGGTTGATGACCGCCAAGCCGGGGACGCTCGAGTCAATAATCGCGGTCGTCCTCCCCGCCGCAATCGGGGCAATCGTCGGCGCGCGGCTCGGGCGCGCCGCGCCGGCCGCAGCGTCTCGGCCGACCCTGGCGTCAGGACCGACGATCGACAATTAGCGGAGCGCGAAATAGCGGAGGCGCATTAGCGCGGGTGAATCAGCCGGGAGTCGTCCGGCGGCGCGTCGGTCGGTCCGGGGCGGTAGGCGCGGACGCGGGGAAAGCGAGCGGTTTCCCGCCATCCATCCCGAGAATCTTGCGCGCCAGCTGGTGCACGAGCGGGGCGACGTCGGCGAAGCTGTGCTGCGTGCCCGCCATCGCCTCGAACGCCTCGGGGGAGACCACGGCGTACAGCGCGGCCGTCGCGGCTTCCATATCGAGCTCAGGCGCCGCACCGGCGCGCGCCGCGGCCACCCTCGACGTGATCTCGCGCATGCCCCCCCGGCGGCGACTCTCGCGCGCGTCCCACACCCGCGCGAACTCGGGATCAAGCGCCGCCAGCCCCTGCAACCGCCGGATGACCAGCCGGTCCTCTTCCCACACTCCGGCGAAGGTGCGCACGAACGCCGCGAGCGTCTCCTCCGGGTCGCTCAACTCGAGCGCGGCCCGTAGCCGCTGCACGCCTTCCCGCACGATCGCCAGCGAATCGAAGACGGCCTCGATCAGCCCGGTCTTGGAGCCGAACTGATGGTAGACAGTCATGCGCGCCACGCCCGCCGCCCGCGCGACCGCGTCCACGGTGAACGCGTCGATGCCGCCGGGTGCCGCGATGACCTCACGCGCGGCCGCGACGATTCGGGCGCGGGTCTCCTCGGCAGCAGCCCGGCGGGCAGCCATGCGGTACGGGCGCGGGGACATCGGGGAAAAGCGTCAGTTCCGGTTAGCGAGGCTCGACCGACACCTTCGTATTATGGACCCCCACCCGGCACGCGGCCAAACTTGACGAGCGTACGGGTTGACTCCTGTCGGCTCTCGGCTGCACTGGAAGGTCGCGATGACGGGTTCCGGATATGTGTTCGAAGTCCTGAGGTCCGGCGGGGAGTTCACCCTCTATCGGGCTCGCAAAGCCGGGGAGCCGCCGGTGCTCGCCCTGGCGGTCACCGGGCCCTATCCGTCGCCGCAGAGCGACGAGCGCCTGGCGCACGAATACGAACTGGCGGCTGAGCTCGACTCCGCGTGGGCAGCGCGACCGCTGGCCCTCACCCGCCTCGAAGGTCAATTGATGCTCCTGCTCGAGGACTGCGGCGGTGAGCCCCTGGATCTCGTCCTGGAGCGCTCGGAGGGGCGGCCCCTGGAGCTGGAATCCGTCCTTCGGATCGCCAGCGACCTGGCAGCGGCTCTCGGGAAGGTGCACTGCCGCGGTCTCGTCCACAGGGACATCAAGCCTGCGAACATCCTCATCGACGAATCTGGCCGCGTCCGGCTCATGGGGTTCGGAATCGCCTCGCGGTTTCAAGGCGAGCAACGCTCACCCAGCCCGCCCGAGCTGATAGCCGGCACGCTCGCCTACATGGCACCTGAGCGGACCGGCCGCATGAATCGTTCGATCGATGCCCGCAGCGACCTCTACTCGCTGGGGGTTACCCTCTACGAGCTGCTCACGGGCACTCTGCCGTTCACCGCTCTGGATCCGATGGAGTGGATCCATTCTCAGCTCGCCCGACAGGCAGTGCCGCCGAGCGGGATCGTATCCGGGCTGCCACCACCGGTTGACGCGATCGTCCTGAAGCTCCTCGCAAAAGATCCTGAGGATCGCTACAGAACCGCCGCCGGTTTGGAGGCGGACCTTCGCAGATGCCTCGCCGCATGGATGGCGCACGGACGGATCGACCCCTTTCCCCTCGGCCAACAGGACGTCCCCGATCGGCTGCTGCTGCCGGAAAAGCTGTACGGGCGGGAAGCGGAGATCCAGGTCCTGCTGACCGCTTTCGAGCGAGTCGCCACCCAGGGGAGGACGGAACTGGTCCTGGTGTCGGGCCACGCCGGGATCGGGAAGTCCTCCATCGTGAACGAGCTCCACAGGGCACTCGTGCCGAGGCGAGGATGGTTCGCGGCCGGAAAGTTCGACCAGTACAAACGCGACATTCCATACGCGACCCTGGCGCAGGCATTTCAGCTTCTGGTCCGGCAGATTCTCAGTCGGAATGATGCGGAGCTCGAGCGCTGGCGCCGCGACCTGCTTGCGGCACTGGAGCCGAACGGGCAGCTGATGTTGAACCTGATCCCGGAGCTCGAGCTCGTCATCGGCGAACAGCCGCCCCTTCCGCAGGTCGATCCGCAATACGCACAGGCACGCTTCTATCAGGCTTTCCGCGGCCTCCTCGGCGTCTTCGCGACTCCGGAACATCCGCTCGTCCTGTTTGTCGACGACCTGCAGTGGCTGGACGCGGGCACCCTGGAGGTGCTGCAGCGACTGGTCACAGATCCGGAGGTTCGCCATCTCCTGCTGATCGGCGCCTACAGGGAGAACGAAATCCAGCCCGAGCACCCGCTCTCGAGGACTCTGACAACGGTTCGCCAGGTCGGAGCCGCACTCTCCGAGATCGCGCTGGGCCCCCTGCAGGTGGACCACCTGGCACGGCTCTCCGCGGACGCACTCTACACCGATTCGACGCGGACGCACGAGTTGGCGGTACTGCTGGGGGAGAAGACCGCAGGGAACCCGTTCTTCGCCATCCAGTTCATTACCTCGCTGGCCGAGGAGGGGCTGCTTTCATTCGATGCCGACAACTCCGCCTGGCGGTGGGACATCGGCCGGGTGCGCGCGAAGGGCATCACGGACAACGTGGCGGAGCTCCTATCCGCCAAGCTAAGTCGCCTCCCTGCGAACACCAGTGAGGCTCTGAGCCAACTCGCCTGTCTGGGGAATATCGCGCCGATATCGACGGTCGCGCTCGTTCGTGGAAGCACGCCGGACGAGGTCCACTCGCTATTGCGCCCTGCCGTGGAGGCCGGCCTCATCCGCCACGATGACGGGGCCGTCGCGTTCACGCACGATCACATTCAGGAAGCCGCCTATGCACTGATTCCGTCGGTCGACCGGGCCGCGGCACACCTGCGCATCGGCCGGGTGCTGCTGTCCCTCACGCCTCCCGCCGAGCTCGAGGAGAACATCTTCGAGGTCGTCAATCAGCTCGACCGTGGAGCGACGGCCCTGGAGTCATCGTCCGAACGTGAGCGGGTGGCGGAGCTCAATCTGCTCGCGGGTCGGCGAGCAATGACATCGAGCGCGTACGCCTCGGCGCAGGCACTGTTCATCGCAGGGATGGAGGCCCTCGGCGAGAACGGCCGCGAGAATCGACACCGATTGAGCTTGGACCTGGAGCTCTGCCTGGCCGAATGCGAGATCGTCGTCGGTGACCTGGCCAGCGCGGAGGAAAGGCTCACCCGTCTCTCGTCCGAAGCGCGGGAGCTCGTAGATCAGGCGAAGGTCGTCTGCCTCACCGTACTCCTCTACTTCTCGACGGGGAGGAGTCTGCGCGCAGCCGAAGTGGCGCTCGGGTTCCTCCCGCGCGTCGGCATCAACTGGCCGATGCGGCCCAGCGAAGCAAAGGTTCGCCGTGAGTATCAGCGGTTGCGGTGCAACCTTGCCGCGCGTTCGCTGGAGTCGCTCCGTGAGCTGCCCCCCATGTCCGACCCCATCAGCCTGATCGCGATGACGGTGTTGATGGAGCTCTTCCCGGCGGCTTACGCGATCGACCGATATCTCATGGAGCTCGTGCTCCTGCGCATGAGCAACCTCAGCCTGAAGCTCGGGAACTGCGAGAGCTCCGCGGTTGCATACTCGGCCCTGAACATGGCTCTCGGGTCCCATTTCGCCGACTACACCACCGCATATGGTCTCGGTCAGCTCGCCCGCGAAATGGTGGACGCGCGTGGAGCGGATCGGTTCAGGGGACGAGTCTACTCGCTCTTCGCCGCGTTCACCCTCCCTTGGAGCGAGCACCTCCCACGCTGTCAGCCGCTGATGAAACACGCCTTCGAGGTCGCCAGCTCGAGGGGGGACGCAGCTTTCGCTGCCTACGACGCCAGGAATTCGGTCACCCACCTCCTGGCCTGCGGGGTTCCGCTCACCCAGGTGCAACGGGAGGCCGAGCAGGCGATCGAATTCGCCCGGAAGATCCAGCTCGGCATGGAGACGGAGCGGTTCTTCAGCCAGCTCGAGCTCGTGAAGCGGCTGCGAGGGCTGTCGGGCGTGGATCGTCCCGAGGACGAGGAATGGGCGCGGCAGGACGTGGAGGGGGCGCCCGGTGTTGCCATGATGGTGTGCTACTTCTGGGTCTTCCGCCTGCAGGCCCGGCTTCTCGCCGGAGATATCCGCGCTGCCCTGGAAGCTGACGCGAGGGTGGCTCCGATCCGCTGGGCGATGCGCTCGTCCATCGAGGAGGCGGAGTACGACTTCTACGCGGCGCTGACCAGGGCCGCCGCCGCGGACAACGCGATCGGCAAAGACCGCGGGGATCACCTGGGGGCCCTCCGGAACCACCACGAGCGGATCGCCGCGTGGGCCGAGAGCTGTCCCGAGAATTTCGCCAGCCGCAAGGCACTGCTGTCAGCTGAGATCGCCCGGTTGGAAGGCGGCGAGGCCGAGGCCCGCTCCTGGTACGACGCCGCCATCCAGCTGGCGCGGAAGCAGGGATTCGTACAGAACGAGGCGCTCGCGAACGAGCTCGCGGGGCGGTTCCACGAGGCACTGGGACTCACGACGATCGCCGACGCGTATCTGCGGAACGCTCGCGACTGCTTCGAGCGGTGGGGAGCGCTCGCCAAAGTACGGCAGCTCGACGAACGATACCCCCACCTGCGCGCCCGGACGTTGCCGGGCCCACTCCGGGCCACGATCGACAAGTCTGTGGCTCAGCTCGACATCGAGGTCGTGGACAGGGCCTCGCAAACCCTCTCCAGCGAGATGGTCCTGCCGAGCCTGCTCGAGAAGCTCATGCGCCTGACAGTCGAGCACGCGGGGGCCGAGCGGGGCCTGCTCGTCCTCCTGCGCGGAGGCGAGCTCCACGTCGAGGCAGAAGCGAAGACAGCCGGCGGGAGTGTCGAGGTAACCGTGCAGGGGATTGGCGTCACTCCGGTCGATCTTCCGCAGTCGGTGCTGCAATACGTGCGGCGAACGGGGGAGCGGGTGGTGCTGGACGATGCCTCCGCCGGCGGCCTCGATCCCGACGACGAGTACGTGCGGCACAACCGTCCGAGATCCGTGCTGTGCCTCCCGATCTTCAAAGAGACGAAGGTGATCGGCGCGCTGTACCTGGAGAACAACCTGACCCCGTCCGCCTTCACCTCTGAGCGGGTGGCGGTGCTGGATTTCCTTGCTTCACAGTCGGCGATCTGGCTGGAGAACGCGCGCCTGTATTCCGAGCTGCGACGCAGCGAGGCATTGCTGAGGGAGGCGCAACACCTCAGCTCGACCGGCAGCTGGTTCTGGCGCGCGGACCAGGACGTGCTCGACTTCTCGGAACAGGCCTGTCGGATCTATGAGCTGAAACCGGGGGAGACGGTGACTGTGGACCTGATCGAGGACCGGACCCATCCGGAGGATCTATCCATTCTGCGGGAACTGTTCGCCGCCGCACGCGGCCCCGCTACCGACCTGGATGGCCATTACCGCGCCCAGATGCCGGATGGCGCCGTCAAGCATCTGCACCTCGTCGCGCACGGAAGCTACGGCGCGAGCGGTGAGCTCGAGTACACCGGCGCGATCCAGGACGTGACGCGGCGGCAGCTCGCCGAGGAAGCTCTCACCGAGGCTCGATCCGAGCTCGCCCACGTTGCCCGCGCTACGACGCTGGGAACCCTGACCGCCTCCATCGCCCACGAAGTCAGTCAGCCTCTGTCCGGCATCATCACCAACTCCAGCACCTGCCTTCGGATGCTGGACGCCAACCCTCCCAATGTGGAGGGTGCGAAGGAAACGGTGCGGCGCACGATCCGCGACGGCCACCGGGCCTCGGACGTGATCAACCGGCTGCGCGCACTATTCGGCAACAAGGGTTACGTCTACGAACCGGTCGACCTGAACGACGCGGCCCGAGAAGTGATCGCACTCACGCGGAACGAGCTCCAGAGCGGCAGGGTCGCTGTCCGGGCCGATCTCGCGGCCGACCTCCCCTCCGTTATGGGCGATCGCGTCCAGCTCCAGCAGGTGGTGCTGAACCTCTTGCTGAACGCGTCGGAGGCGATGAGCGACGTCGATCCGCATTCGAGGCAGGTGGTGATCCGCACCGAATGCGAGGAGGGGGACCGAGTGCGGCTGAGCGTGCAGGATACGGGGATGGGTCTCGATCTGGAGAGCTTGGACAGCCTGTTCGAACCGTTCTACTCCACGAAGGCCAACGGCATGGGGATGGGCCTGTCGGTCAGCCGCTCGATCGTGGAGACCCATGGCGGCCGGCTGTGGGCGGCTCCCAATTCAGGCTCGGGGGCGACGTTTTCATTCTCTCTTCCCCGTGCTTCGGAGAATGTGCGGCAGTCCACTGCCCCTCGAGTCACGCGCAAGAACGCTCCGACACCCCCACAGGGTTGAGAGGCAGACGTGATATCGACGCGACAGTTCGTAGCCGTCGTGGACGACGACGAGTCGGTGCGCGAATCGCTACCCGACCTGCTGAGAGAGCTCGGTTACGACGCCCGCGCCTTCTCCGCGGCCGAGGAGTTCCTCGCCTCGGAGTATCTGGACCGCACGCACTGCCTCATCCTCGACATCGCCATGCCGGGCATGACCGGACCGGAGCTCCAGCTGGAGCTGACACGACGCAGGCAGGACATTCCGATCATCTTCATCACCGCCTACATCGACGAAGCCGTTCGCCAGGGCGTGCTCCAACGGGGCGCGGTGGGCTGCCTGTTCAAACCATTCAGCGAGGCCGATCTGCTCGAAGCGCTCAACACCGCGTTACCACCGGCCTGAGCAATCCGGCACCGGCTTTCGACAAGGACGGCACCATGTCGCAGACCACACCCATCGTGTTTGTCGTGGACGACGATATCTCGGTACGCGAGTCGCTCGAGCTGCTGATCCTCTCGGCGGGCTGGCATCCGGAGACGTTCGCGTCCGCGCAGGACTTCCTTTCCCATCCCCGGATCGCCGCACCGAGCTGTCTCGTGCTCGACGTCAGCCTGCCAGACCTGAACGGACTGGAGCTGCAGAAGCACCTCGCCGCCGATCGAACGGACATGCCCATCATCTTCATCACCGGCTACGGCGATATCCCCACGACCGTCCGCGCGATGAAGGCGGGAGCAGTCGAGTTCCTGACGAAACCTTTCGGCGACGACGTGTTGTTGGCCGCGATCCAACACGCCATCGAGCGCAGCGAGAACGCGCTGTCACGGGAGCAGGAGATCCAGGGCCTCCGTGAGGCGTACGCCTCGCTCACCCCACGCGAACGCGAGGTCATGGCGCTGGTAGTCACCGGTCGTCTGAACAAGCGGGTGGGCCGCGAGCTCGGCATCAGCGAGATCACGGTGAAGGCCCATCGAGGCAAGGTGATGCGGAAGATGAAAGCCAGATCCCTGCCCGACCTCGTGACGATGGCCGCGACGCTCGGTCTCGCGACACCGCCCCCCGCCCCGGTCGGCGAATCAGGGGGCGCCCACTAGGCACTCCCCGCCTGCGTCACGCCGTCGTTCCGCCTGGTGGCGAGCCGACCCTGGCGTCGGTCTGCGCAGACAGCGCGGGAATGGAAAAAGAGAATGTGGCGCCCGGACCATCATTGGGTTCCGCCCATAGTCGGCCGCGATGGCTCTCCACGATCGAGCGGCTGACCGCCAGCCCGACGCCCATACCACCGCGCTTGGTGGTGTAGAACACGTCGAAGAGCCTGTCCATTCCCTCGGCCTGCAGACCTTCTCCGGCATCCCGCACGCTCAGCCGCACGCGATCGCCCTCCTCTCGCCCCGTTCGGATCAGCAGCTCCCTCGGGCGATCGTGGACCTCGCTCATCGCGTCCAGAGCGTTGCGCAGGAGATTCAGCATCACCTGCTGTAGCTGGACGCGATCGCCGGTGACGTGAGGCAGGTCTTCCGCTAGCTCGGTTCGCAATAGCACCCGACCCCTCTGCATCTCGCCGGACGAGAGCGCAATCACCTCCCGGGCCGCATCGTTCAGGTCGATGGCCTCCGTCGCCGTGCCCTTGTTGGCGAAGAGGGCGCGCAGTCGGCCGACCACCTCCGATGCTCTCTGTCCATCCCGAATCGTCCTGCGTGCGGTCTCGCGAGCACCCTCCAGGTTCGGCGGTTCGGATGCCAGCATCTTGAGGCACGTACTGGCGTTGGTGAGGATTCCCGAAAGCGGCTGGTTGACCTCGTGCGCAATGGACGCGGTCAACGCCCCGAGCGTGGTTGCCCGTGTGACGTGGGCAAGCTCTGACTGAGCCTGGCCGAGCGCCTCCTCGGAGAGTCGGCGCTGCGTCACATCCTGGACCGCGCCGATGTACTCGAGCTCGCCGTTCGTGCCATGGCTTCCGCGCGCGACCAGGTGCAGGTGTTTGACCGTTCCATCCGGCAACATCAGCCGGTATTCATAGTCCAGATCACTCCCGGGGCCTCGCGCCTCCGCGATCATCTCACGCAGCAGCCTGACGTCCTGCGGGTGAGTTCGCGCCCCGATCATCTCGAGCGTCACCGGCTCGCCAGGCTGGAAGCCATATGTGCGGTAGGTTTGCTCGGACAGCGTTACGTCATCGCTCGCCACCCGCCAGTAGAAGCTGCCCGTCAGACTCAGCCGCTGTGCCTCGGCGAGAAGTGCTTCACTGCGTCTCAGCTCGTCCTCGGCCTGCCTGCGTCCCGTGACGTCGCGCAGGTAGCCGGTAAACGAGGGAGGGCCCTCCAGCGGGATGCGAGTGATGGCGAGCTCGACGGGGAACTCGGTGCCGTCCGCCCGTAGAGCCGTCATCTCGACCCTCCTCCCGAGCACGTGCGGCTCCTCGGTGGCAAGGTAGCGGGCGAGTCCCTGCCAGTGCGCCTCCCGCTGGTGGGGAGGGATGATCACCTCGGCCAGCGGCCTGCCCAGAACCTGTTCGCGAGAGAAGCCGAACGTCCGCTCGGCGGCCGGATTGAACTCGGTGATGCGACCCTCGTGATCCATCGTGACGATGCAGTCGAGGGCCGAATCCAGGATGGCCGTCTTGCGCGCTTCACTCCGCCTCAGCTCCACGTCGGCCTGCGCGCGCTGCACGGAGATGTCCTCCGTCACGTCCTCCTCGATTTCGTGGATCGTCCCGCACCACTTGACGATCCGGCCTGCTTCGCCGGTCAGGGGACGAGCGCGAACGATCGACCATCGATACCACCCGTCGGACCGACGCAGACGCGCCTTCATTTCGCCAGCCTGACCCGAAGCGAGGATGGAACGCCAGCGCTCACGCAGGTCAGTCAGATCCTCGGGCGCGAAAGCAGCCAGCCACCCACGTCCGCGGGATCTTTCGGGAGAGAATCCGGTGTGGTCGCACCAGAATTGATTGACGAAATCGACGTTCCCATCGGGGAGCGCGGTCCAGACGACCCCCGGGAGCGCGTCGATCACGCGCCTGAGCTCGATCTCCATGGCAGCCCCTTGAGGCGGAAGCCCGACGCCCCCGGAGGGCCGCTGATCGAGTGACCCAGCGTCAGGTTGAGCGCATTCCGCGGCTCGAAATCGCTCGAATCGGGAGACGAACCGATCTCAAGCGACTCCTCGCCAAGCTCAACCAATACTGGGGTGAGGACCCGGGTTGTCCAGCTTGGCGGTCGCCGGCTCCCGGGCCAATCCCTTTCGCGCTCCGCACCGCCCCTCCCGATCGCGTCCCCCACCCAGCCGCTCGTCTCGAGCAACCGCGGGACCTGCCTTGGTCGCTCCGGATGATGCTATGGTATTGGCGATACCAACGTCTGATAGGGCCTCCCCGTCCCTCTCACTACTGTTCTGGTCCGATCAATCGAATGAGTTCGTCGCATACGACGTCGCGGATGCCGCAGAGGAAAATCTCAGCCATCGGCCGGAGCTGCAGACCTACCGGCCTCGAGTGCCGGGCCTGCCCGGCTGACCCGCGGCCGCCCGAGTAGACGCCACACCGCTCCGACCGACCCGCGACGCGTTTCTGGGCGCGACGGGTTCCTGGAGTGGGCACTTGGAGGAAACGATGAGCGTTCTCACGGAAGCTGCGCCGCGCTCCCCGATGCGCATGCGTCGGAGAAACCACGGACGGGTGGTGCGGCAGGGAATCGGCAGGGCTGAATCCCTTCGGTTCCTGACAGAGGGGGATGACGTCCCTGCAGGATCGCTCGACTACCCGGCTGGCCGGCGGGCTCCCGAGTTTCTGGACCGGTTCGCTGAGCGCGCCGTGCTGCATCAGCTGGTGGCGCACGTACGTGCGGGCCAGAGCCAGGTCCTGGTGCTGCGGGGCGAGGCGGGTTGTGGGAAGACCGCGCTTCTCGAGCAGCTATCGGAAACCGCCACCGGATGTCGGATCGCCTGGGCAACGGGCGTCGAATCGGAGATGGAGCTGGCCTTCGCCGGGCTGCATTCCCTGTCCGCGGGCCTGCTGAGCAACCTCGACAAGCTCCCGGAGCCACAGCGCGAGGCCCTGAGCACGGCCTTCGGCATGAGCTCAGGACCGCCTCCGGATCGATTTCTGGTGGGTCTGGCCGTACTCAGCCTTCTGTCTGAGCGGGCCGAGGATCAGCCGCTCGTCTGCATCGTCGACGACGCGCAGTGGCTCGACCCCGTATCGTTGCAGACGCTGGCTTTCGTCGCTCGTCGCTTGCTCGCCGAGGGCGTGGGATTGGTATTCGCGGTCCGCGATCACGACAGCGAGGGTGTACTCGACGGGTTGCCGGAGCTCGAGATTCCCGGTCTGGATGCCGAGCACGCCCGGATGCTGCTGGACGCGATCATCCCGGGCCCGCTCGACGAACAGGTGAAGACCCGGATCCTCGAGGAAACGCGCGGCAATCCTCTGGCGCTGATCGAGCTGCCAAGCTGCCTGACGCCGGCGGAGCTCGCCGGTGGGATGGGCTTCCCCGACGCCCACCAGCTGGCGAGCCGCATCGAGCGAGGGTTCGTGCAGCGCTCTGAAGAGCTTCCGCGCGACGCTCAGCTGCTCCTGCTGACTGCAGCCGCCGAACCGACGGGCGATCCGGGATTGCTGTGGCGCGCCGCGGAGCGTCTCGGGCTCGGTGGAGAGGCGGGGGTTGCGGCCGAGACCGCGGGATTGATCGATCTCGGCGTGCGGGTCCGCTTCCCGCATCCGCTCGTTCGCTCGGCGATTTACGCCGCATCGAATCCGAGCGATCGTCGCGACATCCATCGAGCACTGGCTGACGTCACGGATCCGTTGCTCGACCCCGACCGGCGGGCCTGGCATCGCGCCCACGCAACGGCACTGCCGGACGAGGAGGCGGCCACTGAGATGATGGTTGCGGCCGACCGCGCGCAGGCGCGCGGGGGCCTGTCTGCAGCCGCTGCCTTTATGCAGCGGGCTTCGGAGTTGACCCCCGATGCCGCCGTACGCGTCGAGCGTACGCTGACAGCGGCGCAGACGAAGCTCGATGTCGCCGACTTCGCATCGGCATCCACGCTCGTGGCCGCTGCCGGGTTGGGGCCGCTCGATGACCTCCAGAGAGCGCGCCTGGAGCGATTGCACGCTCAGATCGTGTTCGCCACCCAGCGCGGACGCGATGCACCGGCGGTATTGCTCAATGCGGCCCGACGGCTCGAATCCTTGGACGACGCCCTTGCCCGCGAGACCTACCTCGAGGCGATCTCGTCGGCGTTGTTCGCGGGCCGCCTGGGTACCGGCCCGCACGCCCGCGAGCTCGCCGAGAAGGCGCGTGTACTGCTCCCGCAGACGCCGCTGAGTGTCGCGGACCTGCTGCTCGACGGACTCGTGAAACGGTTCACCGAAGGGTACGCAGCTTCCGTCGCTCCGCTGACCCGCGCGCTGCGCTCGCTCGTCGACGCCGATGACCTCGGGTCGCATCATCGATGGCTCTGGCTGGCCTGCCGTCTCGCGCAGGAACTGTGGGACGACGAGCTCTGGTCAGCGCTTGCGGCACGCGGTGCGCGGGTGGGACGCGCAAGCGGAAGGCTGAGCTTGCTCGCCCATTCCGTCAATCATCTCGCCGCCTTCCACGTCCATTCCGGAGCCTTTGCCCAGGCAGCGCTGCTGATCGACGAAGCCAACATGATCACGCAGGCGACGCGGCTCCCACGGCTGACATACGCGGAATGCAAACTGGACGCGGCCCGCGGCGACCCCGTCCGGATGCAGGCGATATCCAATCTGTCGCTGGAGGATGCCGCCAGCCGCGGGGAAGGTTGGGCATTCGATCTGTACTGGAGTCTGTCGGCGTTCATGTACAATGGCCGGGGCCAATATGACAGAGCCCTTTCGGAGGCCCGGCAGGCGCGTGAAGACGAGGATGTGATCGCGTACGGCTCGCCATTGGTCGAACTGATGGAGGCCGCTGTCCGCGTTGGAGACTTCGACGAGGCGGCCGCAGCCCTCGACGTTCTGAGCACGCGGACCCGGGCGGCCGGCACCGAGTGGGCGTTGGGAATCGAGGCGCGCTGTCGTGGGCTGCTCACTGACGACGAGGCGTGCTACGAGGAATCGATCGAGCGGCTCACCCGCAGCCACGCGGCGATCGATCTGGCTCGCAGTCACCTCGTCTACGGGGAGTGGCTCCGCCGGGCGAACCGGCGGGTGGACGCGCGCAAGCACCTGCGGACCGCCTATGAAAGCTTCAGGCAGATGGGCGCCGCGGCGTTTGCGGAGCGTGCCCGCCGCGAGCTCCTCGCAACCGGCGAGACAGTCCGCCGGCGAGCGGGAGAGGGGGTGGAGACGCTGACGCCTCAGGAAGTTCACGTCGCGATGATGGCCTGCGAGGGGCACACCAACCCCCAGATCGGTGCCCGCTTGTTCATCAGCGCGCGCACGGTCGAGTACCATCTCCGAAAGGTGTTCCGAAAGCTCGGCATCGCCGGCCGACGGGAGCTACGTGACGCGCTCGCGGAGGTCACGCAGCAGACGGCTGCGGGTCTCGCCTGACGCTCCGTCGATCTGTCACCTGAAGCCTCGCCGGCCCGTCGAATGTCTGTTGCTTCGATCTTCGATCTGTCACCGATCCTCCTGACCGGATGTGAACTATGAATCCCTCGAGCGCGACGGACCTGTCGAACAAGTGTCATCTCTTGCGCTCCCTGCACCGGCCCGGTGCGCCTCTGTTGCTTCCGAACGCGTGGGACGTAGCCACTGCTCGGGCCGTGGTCGCGGCGGGGTTTTCGGTGGTGGCCACCACCAGCTTCGGCGTCGCGGCCGCTCTCGGGTTCGATGACCACGAGAACGCTCCTCCTGAAGAGATGCTGGCGGCGGCGCGTCGGATTGCCCAGGGGGTCGATGTCCCGGTGACCGTAGACGCCGAGGCTGGCTACGGGATGGAACCCCGCGAGCTCGTTGAAGCCCTGCGTGACGTCGGCGCCGCTGGATGCAACCTCGAAGAATCGGACCACCGGGCGGGCACCCTCCGCGATCCTGCCGTGCACGCCGAGTGGCTCCGGTCGGTTCGCCTGGCCGCCACGGAGATCGATTACCCGTTGGTCATCAACGCCCGGATCGACGTCTTCCTCCGTGGCTACCTCGCAGGTGCCGACCCGGCGACCCAGCGGCAATCGGTTCCCGAGGCACTCGAGCGCGCCAGCGCCTATTTCGAAGCCGGCGCCGATTGTGTATACCCGATCGCCCTCGGGGAACCGGAGGCGTTGGCTCACTTCATGTCCGAGGTGCGGGGCCCCGTGAACGTCACCTACCTCCCTCAGGTTCGGTCGCTCGCGGACCTCGCTTCCCTCGGGGTAGCGCGGGTGAGCTGGGCCGCCTTCCTGTTCCACGCGTCGATAGCCCATTTCGAGAGCCAGCTTCACTCGATCAAGGAATCTGCTGTCGGCATACCCGCCTAGCTCTATCGCAGCCGGTTGAAGCATCAGCCGAAGGGCGCTCGCCGGCCCCGAGCCCCTTCGGTCCGGCATGCGCCAGCCGCCCTGCAGGATTTTCCCGAAATCGAATGTGGAAGGAGCGTGCTCGAGCTATTCGGCGAGCACGCGATGGATGAACGAGACTGCGATCGAGCCTTCGCCCACCGCCGAGGCAACGCGCTTGATGTTCGCGCAGCGAACATCCCCCACGGCGAACACGCCGGGACGTGACGTTTCGAGGAGATAGGGAGGACGCTGCAGAGGCCACCGAGCCGCGGCGAGGTCTTCGGATGTCAGGTCCGGGCCGGTCCTGATAAAGCCCTTCGAATCGAGCGCGACACGGCCATCGAGCCAGCCGGTATTCGGTTCAGCCCCGGTCATCAGGAAAACGTGCCGGACATCATGGCTCGTGACCGTGCCGCTACCATCGCGCCAGGTCACGCGCTCCAGGCGCCCGTTTCCTTCGAGAGCCAGGATTTCAGTTCGAGTTCGGACCTGGATGGTCGGAATCTCCTCGATGCGGCGAACCAGGTAGCGCGACATTCTCGCGGAGAGACTGTCGGAGCGGACCAGGACGTGTATTCTCCTGCCGGTCCGGGCGAGAAATACCGCCGCCTGACCGGCGGAGTTGGCACCTCCGACGACGATCACCTCCTCGTCGTCCGCGAGCTGCGCCTCTTCCATGAACGTGGCGCTGTAATAAACTCCGGCGCCCTCGAACTGAGCGAGATTGGCGAGCGCCGGTCTACGGTAGCGGGCTCCCGTGGCGAGAATGACCGACCGACCGCTGATGATGGAGCCGTCGCTCAGCCTCACACGGTTGTGTCCCCCGTCGCAGATCAGCTCCACCGCGCCTTTCGCGATCAGGACGGCTGCGCCGAACTTCTGTGCCTGAGCATATGCACGTCCGGCCAGCTCCTGACCGGAGATCCCGCTGGGAAATCCCAGGTAGTTTTCGATTCTCGAGCTCGATCCTGCCTGGCCGCCAGGCGCACTGGCCTCGATTACCAGCGTATCGAGCCCCTCGGAAGCCGCGTAGACCGCCGCCGCAAGGCCGGCAGGCCCCCCACCGACGATCACCACGTCGCGAAGGCGCACCCGGTCGATTCCCTCATTGAAGCCGAGGTAGTCGGCGATCGTTTCGTCGCTGGGGTTCTTCAATACAGAGTCGCCACGGGAGATCAGTACCGGCGTGTCGGTCGGGCCCAGGTGGAAGCGAGCGAATAGATCCCGCACATCGGTGTCACGGTCGAGGTCGAGGTACTTGAACGGATGACCGTTGCGGGTGAGGAACGCTTTGATGCGAAGGGTGGCCGTGCAGTGGCTGGAGCCCACCAGCAGCACGTCGCCGATGCCCTGCGCGACCAGCTCTGATCGCCGATAGATCAGCGCTCTCATCAGCACCTCGCTGATCTCGCCGTCGGTCTGAATGAGCGCGTGCATCTGGCGGCGGCTCAACTGCACGACCTGACCCGACCCGCTGGCACGAACCCGCATCATCGCAGGCCGGCCGAGAACCATGCTCACTTCGCCGGTGAATTGACCCGGTCCATGGAACGCGATGGTAAGATCGCCCTGGCTCGATGGACGGATGACCTCGATCTCCCCGTCCTGCACCACAAAGAACGGCACATCCGTCTGACCGCTCTCGATCAACACCTCACCGCGGGCGATCGGGCGAACCGAGCCGTGGGCCGCGATCCGTGCGATCTGGGCGGCATTCAGCGTCGGAAACATAAGGGGTGCCGTCGCGGCCCTCATGAGCGGCGCGGAACGGGTGGGGGCTTCGGTCTGCATGTCAGTGGCTCTCGAGCCGGAAGGGCATGCCCACGCGGACCGATCGGATTCGGGTCCGTGGACACGCGGTGTACGAACGATCTGTGCGTTCGGGGGCACGCGATTCCGTGCGAAGCACGGACTTCGCGGACCGCCGAGATGATACGATGCGTCCCGGCCTTCCGGCCCTCTTCCGTCAAAGCCCTGGTCTGGTCCCCAGTCCAGCTACCTGCCGGATCCAGCCAACGACAGAGGGTCACGGAGGATCCTACCATCCGCCGTGACCCTCCGCGACGTCCTCCATCTCCTCTGCGGTTTCCCGCCAGAGCTCGCCAGAACGACAACCAACAACGGCCCCTGTCGGGAGGTCCGACTGGGCAGTCGACCGGGCATCCCCCTGACGCGGTCAGAGGAGCGCCGGCGCCATCCTGCTCCACGCTGACCCACGTGTCGACTATCCTGAAGGAGCACGCGATGAACACCATGACCGAGCAAACCGCGAACGCCACCCCGAGCGAAGACAGGTCCCGGAGCAGAGGCAGGGGGAAGACACCGCCCACCAGCCCCGACACCATCGTCCTCGTTCACGGCTTCTGGGTGACCCCTCGCAGCTGGGAGCGCTGGATCCCCTACTATCAGGGGAAGGGATACCGCGTCCTGGCCCCCGCCTATCCGGGGCTGGAGGTGGAGGTCGAGGCGCTGAACAGCGACCCCTCCCGCATCGAGCAGCTGACCGTTCGGGCGATCATCGACCACCTGGAGGAGATCGTACGCCGGGTGGATCCCCCACCCATCCTGATGGGGCACTCCGCGGGCGGGGCGTTCGTGCAGATCCTGCTCGACCACGGGTATGGCGCGGCAGGCATCGTCATCGACTCGGCGCCGACCGAGGGCGTCCTGGTGGCGCCCCTATCACAACTCCGGTCGACGTTCCCGGTACTGAGAGATCCGGCCAACCACCACCGAGCGGTGGGGCTCACCTTCGAGCAGTGGAATTACGCCTTCACGAACACCGTCGGCGAGGCCGAGTCGCGGGAGTTTTACGAGCGCTACCACGTACCGGCGTCGGGCAGGATCGTCTGGGACGGCGTGCTGGCCAATTTCATCCCGGGACCGCAGGGCGTCTTCGTCGACTATCATAATGACGCCCGCGCGCCGCTCCTGTTCATCTCGGGTGCCGAAGACCACCTCATGCCGCCGTCCGTGCAGCGGTCGAACGCCCGGCACTACAAGTCGGCAACGGTCACGGAGGTGAAGGAATTCCCCGGCCGCGCGCACCTGATGCCGGCTCTTCCCGGCTGGGAGGAGGTCGCCGATTTCGCGCTCGACTGGGCCAGCCGGCACGTCCACATCGACGCCGCACACGCGAATCCCGCTGAGTCGTGACAAGGTGACAAGGTGACAAGGTGAACGGGTGGCGGGACAGACAAGGAGACGAGGCGACAAGGAGGAAGGGTTGGCCGGCCTGGGCTCTCGAGCCGTTCACCTTGTCACCTTGTCACCTTGTCACCTTGTCACCTTGTCACCTTGTCACCTTGTCACCCTGTCACCCTCTCGAGTCATCGCTCTGCCGCCCCCGCCCGACTAGGGTCCTCACCAGTCATCCCCCTGACGCGACCCCGGGGCGGAAGGGCGATCGTGCTCCTCGCAAACCGTCGGATCAACCTGCACCGAGGAGCACACGATGAGCACGATCGCCGAACGCACCCGGAACACCATCACCACCGAGGACGGCACCCGGATCTACTACAAGGATTGGGGCTCCGGACCAGTCGTCACGTTCTCCCACGGATGGCCACTCAGTGCCGACATGTGGGACGGACAGATGCTGTTCCTTGCGGCGAACGGATACCGGGTGATCGCCCACGATCGACGCGGGCACGGCCGGTCCAGTCAGACGCCGTCCCACAACGACATGAATGGCTATGCCGACGATCTGGCGGCGGTGATCGAGGCGCTCGATCTCCGTGACGCCACGCTGGTTGGCCATTCCACCGGGGGCGGTGAGGTCGCGCGCTACATCGGCCGACACGGAACCGCCCGCGTGGCGAAGGCCGTCCTCATCGCCGCAGTCCCGCCGCTCCTGCTCAAGACTGAGGCGAATCCCGAGGGCCTCCCCATCGAGGTGTTCGATGGCCTGCGCGCAAGCCTCCTGAAGGACCGTTCGCAGTTCTATCGCGACCTGGCGATTCAGTTCTATGGCGCGAACCGACCAGATGCCCAGGTCTCACAGGGGGTTCTCGATCAGTTCTGGCTGTGGAGCATGCAGTGCGGCCTCCTCAACGCCTACGACAGCATCAAGGCGTTCTCCGAGACCGATTTCACCACGGATCTTCTCGCCTTCGATGTGCCGACGCTCGTGCTGCACGGCGAGGACGACCAGATCGTGCCGGTGCATGATTCGGCGAGGAAGTCGGCGCGACTGATCAAGGGCGCGAAGGAGGTCTACTTCCCGGGAGCTCCGCACGGCATCACGGCCACTCACCAGGATCAACTGAACGCGGAGTTGCTGGCCTTCCTCAGGAGCGGGAACTAGGCATGGCCACCACGAGCGCTCAGACCGCCTTGAGCAGTCCGTCTCGCCTCCTGGGTGGCATCACGGTGAGCGACACACCGCTCATCCGGGAGGCGATGGAGTATGCCAGGGAGCACTCCGAACCATACCTCTACAATCACGCGGTTCGCTCCTGGCTCTTTGCCGTCCGTCTCGCCCAGCTGCGGCAGACTGCGCACGATCCCGAAGTGATCGCCGTCGGGACATTGCTCCACGACATCGGATTGACCGCGGCCGCCAGCGGCCCGAGGCGCTTCGAGGTCGAAGGGGCTGATTGCGCGAGATCCATGGCGGAACGGCACGGGCTCGACGAACGTCGAGCCCAGTTGATCTGGGACACCGTCGCGCTGAACTCCACCCCTTCAATCGCGGCGTACAAGGAAACGGAGGTCGCCCTCTGCACGGCCGGTATCGGCCTGGATTGGGGCGGGTTCGGTTACGACCAGTTCCCACCGGAGGAGATGCGGGGAATTCTCGCGGCCTTTCCCCGGCTGGACATGAAGCTCCGCTTCACGGATGCCGTCTGTGGCATCTGCATCAGCAGGCCGGAGACCACCTACGACAATTTCGCTCGCGACTTCGGGGAACGTTTCGTCCCCGGGTACCAGCGGCCATCGGTGGTGGATCACCTGCTGAATGCGCCGTTCGAGGACTGAGCGTACAGCCGGACGATCGTAGGCTCGCGCTCTAAGCCACATATCGCTGAAAAGCCAATGTGGCTGCACCAATCAAATGTGGAGCACGTAATGAAAATCGTGATCATAGGTGGAACCGGCAGGATCGGCTCACTGGTGGTTGGCAGGCTGAGAGCCGGTGGCCACCAGGCCATACCGGCCGCACCAAACACGGGCGTGAACACGCTGACCGGAGAGGGTCTGGCCGAAGCGCTGGATGGCGCGGACGTGGTCGTGGACGTGTCGAACTCGCCGTCCTTCGAGGACGCGGCAGTGCTGAGGTTCTTCGAGACGTCGACGCGAAACCTGCTGGCCGCTGAGGCGGTGGCGGGCGTTCGCCATCACGTCGTGCTATCGGTCGTGGGGACAGGCACGGAAGGGGTCGAAGAGAGCGGCTATTTCCGCGCGAAGGTCGTGCAGGAGAACCTGATTCGAGACTCGTCGCGCCCGTACTCGATTGTCCGTGCGACGCAGTTCTATGAATTCATCAGGGGCATCGCCGACACCTCCACCGTGGGTGACACCGTGCGGGTCCCTGCCGTGCTGATCCAACCCATGGCCGCCGAGGATGTGGCGTCGGCGGTGGCGCAGGTCGCTGTCGGAGCACCGGTGAACGGAGTGGTCGAAGTGGCGGGGCCAGAGCGGTTCCGCCTCGATGAGCTCGTCCGCCAACGCCTCCTGTCGGACCAGGATCGTCGGGAGGTGATCGCCGATCCGGACGCGCGCTACTTCGGCGCGAGGCTGCGGGAGCAGACCCTCCTCCCGGGGGATGGAGCGAGTCTCGCCAGGACCCGCTTTGACACATGGCTGAATGAAGCGCAGATGGCCGCACGGTAGCGGGATGGGCCTGCATTCGGGCGGCAAGGGCGCGAGCAATGTGCTGGACGTTGCACGTATGAAGCCGGAGCCGCCCGAATGAACCTTCAGTTTCGACATACAGCAATGTCAATAACGGACAGGAGGCGGGGTAACATGACTACGCTCGTCGATGCGTCCGACCCTGGGCTCGCGAGGGAATTCGCGGCGACCGGCGGACGGAGGTATCTCCGCCCGCGCATCCGCACGCGGGAATCACTGCAATTCCTCACCGAAGTCGGCAACGCCCTCGTCGGGTCGCTCGACTACCAGGTCACGCTGCAGAAAGTGGCCGAGCTTGCGGTACCACGTCTCGCGTGCTACTGCGAGCTCGCCCTGATCGAGGACGGAGGAGTCCAGCGGGTAGGGCTGGGTCACCGGAAGCCCTCGCAGGAGGCGCAGAGCCACAGGTGCTTCTTCCCGGCGGAGGTGGGCACCAGTGGACCCCTGGCCGATGTGCTCCGCTCCGGCGAGCCGCTGCTCCTCACGCCGAATCGCGAAGATCTTCCCGACATGGAGACCGGAAACCCGGCCGAGCAAGACCTCCTTCGGCTCGCCGGAGCGACCTCGTTGCTGCTGGTCCCGCTGATCGCGCGGGGTGCCGTTCTCGGAGCCCTGCTCCTCGCTTCCACCCGGACCGACCGCTTCTACGGTCCGCAGGACCTCCTTCTGGCTGAAGAGCTCGCCCGCACCGCTGCGTTAGCCATCGACAACGCACGTCTCTATTCCGAGGCCAATCAGGCAATCCGGGCGCGCGACGAGGTTCTACGAATCGTTTCCCACGATCTGCGAAATCCGATCGGCGCCATAGCGACAGCGGCGACGCTGGTGCTGAAGCGGTCCGCGACGGACTCAACGGACGTGAGCGCGCGAATGCTGCGAACGATCCTTCGCGCCTCGCGACAGGCCACTACCTTGATCGATGACCTGATGGATCTGTCGCGGATCGAGAGCGGGCGCCTGGCGGTCGATCCCCGGCCAAAGCCACTGGTGCCACTCGTCATGGAAGCGGTCGAGCTTCACGCGCCCGCGGCTCGGGAGAGGGGCATCCAGCTCAGTTGGACCGTAGCGGCGCCGTCGCCGGTGGTGATGGTGGACCACGCGCGCTTTCTGCAGCTCATCGGGAATCTCCTGTCCAACGCCATCAGGTTCACGCCGCCAGGTGGCCAGATCCAGATCGCCGCGGCAACCCACGGGGATGAAGCGCGTTGCTGCGTGACGGATACCGGCCCGGGGATTCCACCGGACCAGATCCCCCACGTCTTTGACCGATTCTGGCAGGCAGCCCGAGGCGACGGGGGAGGACTCGGGCTCGGGCTTGCCATCGTACAGGGGATCGCTACGGCGCATGGAGGACGCGTCTGGGCCGAAAATGAACCGGGAAAGGGTGCCCGGTTCGTGTTCACCCTTCCCCTGGCCGCGGCCTGAGCAGTCAGGCCGGGTCGAGGAAGGCTCGATCTGTCGGCAGTACAACGAGCTGGCACAGGACGGGTGGTGTTGTCCGCTCGTACTCCAACTACCGGGGAAGTGCGACGTGCGGGCCACATCATGCCCGCCTACGCCGCCCATTCCATGTTGCATTTCAGTGATTGGACGATCTCCAGCATTCCCGACGACGCACGATGCTGGATCCGAGATGCTGGACCTGATCCGGGCCCAACGAAGACCACGCCGGGTGGGAAGCCGCCCGGGCTTTCGCCGTAATCGGCAACGACGAGCTCAGCCCCTACGTGGCGGCGGCCTTCCGACCCAGCACGTACCCCAGGCTACCGAATCCCAGCGCGCCGGTGGCGACCTCCTGGAATCCGCGTTTCCGGATGAGATCCTCCACCTCCCGGATCGTCTCCAGCGATTGTTGACCGTGCAGCAGGACGATCGGATTCATTCGAGCGAGCAGCCCGCCTTCCCGGGATAGGTCGACAATCAGCGCGCGGCCGCCCGGGACGAGCACCCGGAACATCTCCGCGATCGCGTCCGCCCGCTGGTCGCGCGGCAGGTGGTGCATGACCATCGTGCAGAGGATGGCATCGAAAGAGCCATCCTCGAAGGGTAGATGCTGCGCAGCGGCCACCTTATAGCCGATGTCGAGCTGTCTGGCGGCCGCTTTCTCTTTCGCCAGCGCCACCATCTCCGGGGATGCATCGATGCCGTGCACCACCCCCTCGGACCCCACCTTCTTCCGGATCTCCATGGCGAGCGTCCCGGTACCGCAGCCGACGTCGAGCACCCGCTCTCCGAACGAAAGCGCGGCACGTGTGAGGATCGCCTCGCGGATTCGCCGCGCACGTCCCAGCGTGACCACGGGCGCGAACAGGTCATAAAACCGGGCATGCCGGATCAGGGTTCCCGGAGCATGATGATCATGTCGATTCTTGACCGCTGACATTGCAACTACTCACCAAGCGTGGAATTGTCCTTCACCTCCACACATTCGTCCGCGCGAGATCGATCACCTCGTCCGCGCGGCCACTGAGCACTGCCTTCACCAGATACAGGCTGAACCCGCCCGCCAGCTGCCGTGTGATGGTCGGCGGCAGCGACAGCTCCTGGCGGTTGACCACCACATCTACGAGCGCGGGGCCTTTGTGGTTCAGCGCGGCGCGAATCGCGTCATCCACCTTACCGGGATCCTCAACGCGTATGCCCGTGATTCCTACAGCCTCCGCGACAGCGGCAAAATCGGGGTTTTCGAGATCGGTTCCGTAAGGGAGAAGCCCCGCCGCCTTCATCTCGAGCTCGACGAAGGCAAAGGAGCCGTTGTTGTACACGATCACTTTGACCGGGAGGCCGTGCTGCACGATGGTGAGCAGGTCGCCCAGCAGCATCGCGAGGCCGCCGTCGCCGGCAAGGGCGACAACCTGGCGTTCGGGGCTCGCCAGCTGGGCGCCTATCGCGAGCGGGATCGCCGCCGCCATGGAGCCGTGCATCCAGGAGCCGAGCAGCCGGCGCATGCCGCCCAGCATCAGGTACCTCGCGGCCCAGATCGTGGGCGTGCCCACGTCGGCAGTGAACACAGCGTCGGGATCCGCTCGCTCGTTCACGACGCGCGTGAGATGCTGCGGATGGATCGGGCGCCGCTTGTAGTCGCCGCTGGCGAGTCGGTCGAGCTGCGCGCGCGTGTCCCGATAGCGGCGAAGAGAATCGTCCAGGTGCTCGCGGTCCTCCCGCTTGGAGAGCCGCGGTAGCAGCGCGCGCAAGGTGTTGCCCACGTCCCCCACCAACCCCAGATCGAGCCGGGTGCGCCGACCCAGGTGCTCGGCATGGATGTCGACCTGTGCGATCCAGGCTTTCTCAGGATAGAACTGCTGATATGGGAAGTCGGTGCCGAGCATGAGGAGCGCATCGCAGCGCTCCATAGCCTGATAGCCGGACGCGAAGCCGAGCAGCCCGGTCATCCCCACGTCGAACGGGTTGTCGTGCTCCACGAACTCCTTGCCGCGCAGGGTGTGCACGATCGGCGCAGCCAGCCGGTCCGCCACGGCCATCAGCTCGTCGTGCGCACCGGCGCATCCCAGGCCGGCGAGAATCGTCACCCTCCGTGCCCGTTCGAGCCCCTCCACGAGCGCGTCCAGGTCGGCGTCGGAGGGGCGAACGATCGCGTGCGGCTTGCGGATCGAAACGCGTGGGGCGTCCGAAGGGGCACGCATGGCGGCGACGTCGCCGGACACGATCACCACGGCCACACCCTCCCGGCCGAGTGCCGCCTGGATCGCCATCTCTATCACCCGGGGCGCCTGCGACGGCTGGGAGATGGTCTCGCAATAGGCGCTGCAGTCGCGGAAGAGAAGCTCCGGGCGGGTCTCCTGGAAGTATCCGCTCCCGATCTCGGCGCTGGGGATGTGCGCGGCGATGGCGAGCACCGGCACCCTCGAGCGGTGACAGTCGTAGAGCCCGTTGACGAGGTGCACGTGCCCCGGGCCGCAGCTCCCCGCGCACACCGCGAGCGTGCCGGTGATCTGTGCTTCCCCACCCGCGGCGAAGGCTGCCACCTCCTCGTGCCGCACGGTGATCCACTCGATGTCGTCCCGCGCTCGGATCACCTCGGTGATGCTGTTCAGCGAGTCGCCCACGACTCCGAGCACGCGGCGCACGCCCGCGCGGACGAGGGTCTCGACCAGGACCTCGGCAACGGTGGCCATGGCAATGTCTGTTGAAGTGGATGCATTTAGATCCCGGTGCTGCGCAGCCGGAGACCGTTGCTCTGGCCCGCGTGCACGAAGCTGGCCGCCGCGGCATGCTGGGCGAGTATGGCCTGGCAGCGGTGCATCCGCCGGAGCCGTATACATGAGCTGGCTGCAATTGCCCACGTGACCAGGTGCGCCCTGGTGCCAGTCGGTTTGGCAGGACGATCCTTGCCGCCAGCGGAAGACGTCGGCATCGCGCGTCGCGCGACTGGCCGTGGAGAAGCTGGTCAGCCGTTTAGAGCTGTCGGGGTTGCCGGAACCCGCCCCGACGGCAAATTGCTGGAATCCCTCACCGAGCGGCCGTTGACCGCGGTGGTCGTCGCCGGCGCACCCTCGCCCGGAAAGCGCAACGTGGCAGATCCTCTCTCGCCCGCGAACTCCTCGAGGCCGGATCCGGCTGGCACACCGCGCGTGATCGCTGACCGCTACCAGATCCTGCGGCTCCTCGGCGAGGGAGCGTCCGCGCGCACCTTGCTCTGTTCGGACCTTCGGGAGAACCGCCGCGTCGCCATCAAGGAGTTGCACCTCGCCCGCCTCGGCGACTGGAAGCACCTCGAGCTATTCGAGCGCGAGGCCCGAACGCTCTCCAAGCTCGATCATCCCGGAATCCCCAAAGTCTTCGCTTTCTTCGAGGGAGAGGGGGATGCCGCGACGTTCTACCTCGTGCAGGAATTCATCGAGGGCCAATCGCTCCAGCAGAGAATGGACTCGGGGCCGCTGCCGGGGCGGAAGGAGGTCCTCGATCTCACCCTCGGCTTGCTGGACGTGCTCGAATATCTCCACGGGCGCGTACCGCCGGTCATCCACCGCGACCTAAAGCCTTCCAACGTGCTGCTGCGCCCCGGTGGGACCCCCGCGCTCGTGGATTTCGGCGGGGTTAACCTGGGCTGGCAACCCGCGGGGGCCACGAGGACGACAGTGGTGGGCACCTTCGGCTACATGGCCCCCGAGCAGCTCGTCGGACAGGGTGGCCCCGGCTCCGACCTCTACTCGCTCGGTGCCACGCTCCTCCATGTGGTTACGGGTCGCCCTCCCTCGGACTTTCCATTCGACGGTGGCCGCATCGAGGTCCCCGACAACCTGCCGGTCGACCCGCCGCTCCGGCGGTTGATCGCGGCGCTGCTTCACCCGGCGCCGCGGGATCGCCCGCAAACGGCCGAGACGGCCCGGCGCATTCTCACCGAGCCGGCGCAGGAGCGGTCGACCTCCGTCTCTCACCACCGGGTCGTGGTGCCCGCGCCGGCCCCCACCCCGCCCCGGTCCCTGCTGGGGATCGCCGGCGAGCCCCGCTTCGTGGACATGGCAGATCCCCCACGAGACCCCGGAGGTGAGCTCAGGGATGTCTACCGGAACCTGATGCACCCCCTCTTCCCCGCCCGCCGCGCCTGGTCGGGTTTGGAGCATCTGCTATGGCTTGGCATTTCCGGCGCGACCGCAGTTGTCACGCTCGGGGGCATCACGGCTGCCTATGCCTGGGGAGTGAAGAAGCGGAGGAGGGAGTACGACGACCTCTTTCGTAACGGTAGGTTCACCGTCGGAACGATCCGGGCCGCCGTCCCCACGGGCGGCATATACGCCGTGGTCAGGTACGAGTTCGAGGCGGACGGTGTCTACCACGTGGGGTCGATGCGCTGCGCCCAGGAGATGACCCGGTACTGGGGGCCCGGCGACGTGGTCTCCGTGCTCTACGATCCCGAAGAGCCGACTAGATCCTGCATCGTCTATCGATGAGGCAGTCTGGTCTCACGTGTACACCGAACTGAGCAGAGGAACCTTCGACCCCGAGGCTGAGATTTCGTCCAGGCACAATCACCTTCTCCCAGCCACCATGGGCAAAGTCTTCGAAAACATCACACCCGAGCTGCAGGCCTTCATCGAGGCTCAGCCGGTCTTTTTCGTCGCCTCGGCGCCGCTCTCCCGCGACGGCCACGTCAACCTCTCGCCCAAAGGGCTCGATTCGCTGCGCGTGCTCTCGCCCGTGCAGGTAGCGTATCTCGACCTCACCGGCAGCGGGAATGAAACGGCGGCGCACCTGACGGAGAACGGGCGAATCACGTTGATGTTTTGTGCGTTCGACGGGCCACCTCGCGTCCTGCGCCTCTACGGGCGAGGCAGGGTGGTGCTCCCCGGCGATCCGTCCTGGCCGGAGCTGGCCGAGCGGTTTCCGAGCTATCCCGGCACACGCCAGATCATCGTGACCGACATCTCGCGAGTCCAGACGTCCTGCGGGTTCGGCGTTCCCCGGCTCTCGCTGGTCGAGCAACGCGACACGCTCATCCGCTGGGCGGAGGCGAAGGGAGAGAAGCTCACGGAGTACCGACTCAAGAACAACTCGCGAAGCATCGACGGACTTCCCGCCCCGCTGGCGCCGAAACCATGAGCCGAGCCCACGCGTAGACGGGCGCGGTCGTGCACCGAGGCGGCTGAAGTGTCGCGGTTGCCTCGGCCGGTCCCGTCTGCAAGCGCTGCAGCAGCCCGGCTGACGCAGCGGCTGACACTCACCTCCAAGCAACGCGGGAGACCCGCATGAAATCATTCCGACGCGCGGCGGCCGTCGCGCTTTTCTTTGTCCCCCTGGTGGCCGGATGCGCCTCTTACGCGAGCCCGGCCGCGCGCAGTTCACCCACGGCGGGAACGGCAGAGGCCAACGGCATCACCCTGGCCTACGAGCGCCACGGTCCGGCTGATCGCGAGACCATCCTGCTCATTGGCGGGACGGGCATGCAGCTGATCGACTGGCCGGAGGCGCTGATCCAGGAGCTGGTGGATCGGGGCTATCACGTCGTCACCTTCGACAACCGCGACACCGGGCTCTCGACCCACCTGGATTCCGCCGGTCCGCCGGACTGGGCGGCCCTGCAGCGGGCCGGCGAACAGGGTCTGCCGCCGCCGCTCCCTTACACGCTCGAGGACATGGCCGCCGACGCCGTGGGGCTCCTCGACGCGCTCGGGATCGAGCGTGCGCACGTCGTCGGCGCGTCGATGGGCGGCATCATCGCGCAGTTGATGGCGATTCATCACCCGGAAAAGCTGCTCTCACTTACCTCGATGATGGCCGGGTCGGGCAATCCCACGCTTCCGCTCCCCGCCAAACCGGAAGTGCTGGCCTCGGTGGGAACTCCCCCGGTCGGCGGCACCGTGGAAGAGCGGATCGCCTACGAGGTGAGGGCGCGCAAGGCTCTGGGAAGCCCGGCTCATCCCACAGACGAAAGCGTGATCCGCGAGCGGGTGGAGCGCGATTTTCGGCGGGCGGATGATCCGGTGGGTCTTGCCCGGCAGCAGGCGGCGTCGCTCGTGGCCAGCTTCCAGGATCGTCGCGAGACGTTACGCCAGGTGCAGCTGCCGACCGTAGTGATTCACGGGGCGGAAGATCCGCTGGTACCCGTCCAGGGCGGGCGTGAGGTGGCGGAGAGCATCGCCAACGCCGAATTCCGCGTGATCCCGGGCATGGGGCACGACCTGCCCGATGCCTTCGTGCCGACGATCGCCGATGGCATCGTGGCGGCAGCCTCGCGTGCTTCCGTGTCCCGGACCGACTAGCGATCGGCTCGATCCTCGGGTTAGCTCGGAGATCAGACCGTCAAATAGGAAAGTGGGAGTCAGGGACTGACCCCTGGCTCCCCTCGTCAAAACAGACGTGCGGATTCCACCTCTGACTCTCCCGCCGGACGCGCCTCTCAGTCTCCGTCAGTTGTCGGGGGCTGGCGTGCGTACCGGAGCTGAAGTCTGAACCGCCAGCGCCTGTTCCGCGGCCGGCGCAGGTGCCTTCATCAGCATCGGCACCATCGTCTCGATCTCCGCCTGCTCCACACTTTCCGCCCGCTTCAAGGCGTTCAGGAAAACACCCTCCCCGAGATCCCAGAAGCGCAGTAGCTCCCACGAGAAGACGCGAGTCGGAGGGTCCTGGCGGCGGAAGCGGCGCAGCTGCGGCATCCAGGGATCGTCGCTTATCGCGTCCAGGATGACACGAATCCGCCACGGCCCGTTCTCAGTGCGCCCAAGCAGGGACCGGAGAGCGGCTGTGTCATTGCGGGCCTCGGCCAGCTCCCAGGCACGAACCAGGTCGGTGGCGTTCCGGATCCCGTGGTCACGCAGGATGTCGAGCGACGTTGCCCCCACCGCCGTATCGGCGGCACCGCGCGGCAGGGCATGCAGGATGAGAATCGACTGGTCTACCCAGTCGAGCAGGGTCTCCAGTGGAATGCGGGTGTGGAGCATGAGGTCGACGATATCCGCATGGGCAAGATTCTCGATATTGTCCACCCCTTCGTCCATCAGCCGGGCGCGGTGGTACAGGTTTACCCCGTCCAGCAGGTCGAGCGGGTACGGGTCGCTCACGCTACTCACCTCGATGGAGGCCCGCGATTGCGCCCACTCCCGCAGGTACGTGATCCACGTCTCCGGGAAGAAGCCGATCACGAACGCGGTGGTCAGCAAAACCCCCGACGGAGCCGCGCCCTCCTCGGGGCCGAGAAAGGGGAAAACGGCGGAGACCCACCCAACCACGACCGCCACGAAGATGCGCGCCACCACGTGCGCGTAGGCCTCAGGCTTCAGGTCGGAGCGCACGTAGCGGCGGAAGATCATTCCAACCGCAAACACGTAGGCGCCGAGGAAGGCGAAGACGACCGGGCTGGCCCGCGGGGTCAGATACTCGTGCAGTTGCCTGGCCGAAGTCTCCGGGGGAGCGACGCCAGGCGTGTCCGGGCCGACGGCGAGCGTGTCCGGGGCAACGAAATCGAGCGCGGTGATCCAGCCGAGAGTGATGACGAATGTGGCCAGAAGGATGATGAGGAGCCGGGTGAAATGGGGGTGTGTCACACCTGCCTCGTCAGGCCTACCCAGCATCTCGTCGGCGCGCGCACCGTACACGCTCTCCGCATCCTCGAGCGTCCGGATCTCGGGGTCGAGGAGCACGACCGAGCGGAAGAACCGCTCTCGGAGGCTCGACAACTTACGCCGGTCGAAGAGGAAATAGAGGAACCCCGGCATTACGGCTACCGACCCAATGAAGCCGAGTTGTAGGGCTCGGCCTGTCGCCCGCGGGGCATCGGTCTCGAACTGCAACCGCAGCCACTCGAAGACCTCCATGGGACCGGTGGCGCCCCCCGGAACGACGCAGCATCCCTCGGCCGAGAGGAGCGCTGCCAGGGGCAGCCCGAAGGAGATGAGGAATACGAGGACAGCGAAGACGGCGCTCACCGAGAAGGTGAACTTCCGGTAGAGGTATCGGGTCACCTCCTTGGATCGGCCAGCACTGTGGAGCTGCAGCAGCATTCCACCCAAACCGACCACCAGCATGATCTGTGGGACGTACGTCCAGTACGACGTGGGCGGCTCCCACAACAGCTCCCAGACTCCCCACACCAGGATCGCGTAGAAACCCACACCGAGCAGGCCTAGCGCCAGGCCGCTCGCCAGCAGGCTCGCGAGCGAGGGGAGCACCATCACCTTTCGTGTGCTGATGATCGACCGCGACTCCCACGACTCGAGGTCGAGCTTCTCACACTCCTCCTCGGGCAGCAGCCGGCTCCCCCAGGGAGGAACGTGGAGAATCCGTCGGCGCGGCTCCTCCCTGAGGCCAATCGCGATCCGATACGGCGTCTGATTGCGGATCTCGCGTTGCGGAGCAGCCCGCCCCTCGGGCATCAGCGCCTCCGCCGCGCCGCGCGCGTGTGAGGTGGCGGTTCCGGGGGGTTGGCGCGTCGAGCTCTTCGACCCCGGCTCGGCCTGTAGACTATTCGGGTCGGTCATGGGGAGGTCACGTGCCTGACGAGGATCGGAGGATCTGTCGAAGAAGGGAGGGCAGCGATGAAGAAGGGATGAGACAGCAGGATGCAGGTGGCGAGCCGCGGAAGCAATAGTGGCGGCGGAGCGGGCCGGATAATTACGAATTACGGTGACGTACGCTCCCCGCACTGATAAGGTTCTGACTGCCTTGCCCTGATTTACTGTTTTTGTCACCCTTAGCGGAGCGAAGGATCGCGCCGCAGCCATGCCGGCACTCGATCCTTAGTCTCTTTCGGCCCGGTCGTTCGTTGAGGCGTAATTCGTAATTTGTAGTTCGTAATTTTTCGCGACGTGCTATTGCGCCGCGCGAATCCCGATCTCGTCCAGGTGGTTCATCAGGTCGGCAGGATCCTGGTAGACCCGGTACGCCCCGGCGCGGTTGAGCTCATCCTCACCATAGCCACCGGAGAGCAGACCCACTCCCAGCGCTCGGGCACGCTGGGCCGCCAGCAGGTCCCAGACGCTGTCCCCCACCACGATGGAGGCGTCAATGGGAACGCCGAGCCGCTCCGCGGCTGCCAGAAAGAGGTCGGGATCGGGCTTGGCATACCGCACCTGGTCTCGGGTCACGATCGGAACTCCGGGTGGCACGCCCAGCATCTCCAGGTTCGGCCCGGCCGTGCGCAGCCTGCCGCTGGTGGCGATCGCGTAGGGAACCCCGCGCTCCGAAAGGTGCGCTAGCAGCTCCCGCGCGCCGGGAAGCGGGCGGACCTGGTTCGAGCGTCGCTCGAAGGCGAGGGCGTGCAGCTCCCGCACCCGCTCCGCCTCCTCCTCGGTGACCGAGCGCCCGGTCTCCCGCAGCAAGGCGTTCACGAACAACCCCCCACTCATCCCGATGCGCCGGTGGATCCGCCAGACCGAGAGCTCGATCCCCGCTTCCTCCAGGGCGTCGCGCCAGGCGAGGACGTGCTGGTAGACGCTGTCGATCAACGTGCCGTCCAGATCGAAGAGAAGCGCGGGACCCTCTGACAGGCTGGCGTTCATGGTGCGGTGAGGTCGGGTGGCTGTCGTGGACTCCGCGGCCGGGGAAGCCAGATGCGTGCCGTGGCTGTGACCTCCCTGCAGCCCGCCGGACTACCTGGAACCCAGAGATCGTGGAGCATTTTACGGAGTACGTAAAGGAGTCGCCGCTGATTGAGATTGATGCTTCGCCGCTGATTGGGATTGATAGCGGTTGGAAGAATGACCGGAAAGCGAGAGAAGTCTTCGTTCTGCCAGGAGGAACGAAGTGGTAGCGGGCGATTCGCCCAGCGCAAAGCTGTTCGTTATTACTCCGGGAACGGGACGTGTCCGGCCTTCCCTCATCCTCTCCGCGGCCAACTATGCGTCCTCTGTGACCTCAGGGTCTGAGACTCAGCTACGACGCGATCTGGGCCTGCTCGACGCGGTGGGCGTCGGCTTCGGCGCGATCGTGGGCGCGGGCATCTTCGTGGTGACCGGGGTCGCCGCGGGGATTGCCGGACCGGCGTTCCTGGTGGGGCTCGTCATCGCCGGGATCGCGGCCACGTGCAACGCGCTCAGCGCGGCCCAACTCGCCGCGGAGTACCCGAGGTCGGGCGGCACTTACGAGTACGGCTATCAGGTGCTGAATCCCTGGGCCGGCTTTACAGCCGGATGGCTGTTCCTCGCCAGCAAGATTGCCGCTGCCGGCACTGTGGCGCTGGGCCTCGCCGGCTACCTGGACACGGTGCTGCCGGGCCTTCGCCCGCGAGTCGTCGCCGTGGTGGCGGTCGTCGTCTTCACCATCGTCAACTATTTCGGCATCCGGCGCTCCAGCTGGGCCAACCTCGCCATCGTGGCGGTTTCCCTGGGTGCGCTGGTCACCTTCGTCGTCGCGGGGATGGCCAGCGATTCCGTCCGCCTTGACAACCTGACCCCTTTTGCGCCCGCTGGCTGGCGCGGGGTTCTGGAGAGCGGGGCGCTCCTCTTCTTCGCCTACACCGGCTACGCGCGCGTGGCCACCCTCGGGGAGGAGGTGCGGGACCCGAGGCGCACCATCCCGCGGGCGATCCTGGTCACGATCGTCGGGGCGGTCCTCCTGTACGTCGCGGTGGCCTTCACCGCGGTCGGTGCCGTCGGGGCCGAGCCGATGTCGCGCACCCCGGCCCCGCTGCAGGTGGCCGCGGAGGGCTTCGGCCTCCCGTGGGTTGCCGTGGTGGTCGCGATAGGGGGCGTGGCAGCGATGCTCGGCGTGATCCTGTCCCAGCTCCTGGCGCTCTCCCGGATGGTGTACGCCATGGCCCGACAGCGAGACCTGCCGGCCTTCCTGGGCTATGTTCATCCTCGTTATCAGGTGCCCGGACGCGCCGTGCTGGTGGTTGGTGCGATTGCGGCGGTGGTCGCGGCCGCGGGGACCCTGCGCGGCATCGCCTCCGCCGCCGCCTTCACCATCCTCGTCTACTACGGCATCGCCAACCTCTGCGCGCTGCGCATGCCGCGCGAGGCCAAGCTGTACTCCGACTGGATCCCACGGCTCGGCTTCCTGAGCTGCGTCGTACTCGCGCTCTCGCTGACCGCACCGGTTGTCTTCTCCGGCCTGGCCGTGCTCGCACTGGGGCTCGGTCTACGCCTGGTGATGCTCGCGCGGCACCGATAATCCGTAATCCGTAATTCGTAATTCGTAATCCGTAACTGCGGCCCCCGCCCCACCATCCGCTTCACCCGCGCTTCCCCCGTAGGTGCCCTGGCCTCACCCCGCGCTCGACCGCCCCGAGCAGGCCGTCGATGATCAGGGCGAGCGCGGCGGCCGGAAGAGCTCCCGAGAGGATCATGCGCGAATCAGCGATGGCGAGACCCTGGACGATCGGCTCGCCGAGACCACCCGCGCCGATGAAGGCCGCGAGGGTCGCCGCACCCACGGTGATGACCGCCGCCGTACGCACACCAGTCATGATGACGGGCGCCGCCAGCGGCAGGCGCACCTGCATGAGCCGCTGCATCGGGGTCATCCCCAGTGCCTCGGCGGCCTCGACGGCCGCCGGATCGGCCTCGCGCACGCCCGTATAGGTGCCGCGGGCAATGGGGTAGAGGGCGTAGATCCACAGCGCCACCACGGCGGGGACTACGCCCACCCCGAGCAGCGGGACCATGAAGGCGAGCAGGGCGATGCTGGGGATCGTCTGCAGCACGCCCAGCGCGCCCAGCGCGGGTCCCGACGCCGCTCTCCCTCGCTCCAGGGCCAGACCCAGGGGCATGGCGACGAGGACGGCTCCCCCCAGGGCGAGACCGACCAGCTCCAGGTGTCGCAGGCCGAGGCGCAGCAGCTCCCCGCGCCGATTCCAGAGGTACGCGGCGAAGGACTCGCCGCGGCTCCCCTGGGGCGAGCCGAGAGCCGCCCCTGCACCGGGGAGACCGCGGGCTGACGACAATCCCAGCGCGTTCAGCGCTGACGCCGCCACCACCTCGACCGGCTCGCCGTCCACCTCCGTCCGCCGGTTGAGCGCGCGCATGGTCGCCTCGTCGAGCCGCCCGCTGAGCAGGCTGAGCGCCGCGATCACATCCGTACGGTCGGCCACCCGTGGACCGAGGAGCGCGGCCGCCTCGTAGGGCGGGAAGAAGCCGCGATCGTCCTCCAGGACCACCAGGCCGTACCGTTCCAGCAGGCCATCGGTGGAGAAGCCATCGACCACGTCCACCGCACCATCCGCGAGCGCCCGGTATTTGAGCGCGGGCAGCAGCGGCCGGATCTCCGCGGGTCGGATCCCCTCCCCGTACGCCTGGATGAGCCCGGCGAGACCGTCGGATCGAGCGATGAAATCCGGGGTGAAGCCCGCCCTCAGCTCCAATCCGCGCCGCGCCAGGTCGCTCAGCGTGCGCAGGCCGTATTCTTCAGCGGTCTCCGGGCGGACCGCGATGGCGTAGGTGTTCTCGAAGCCGAGCGGCGGCAGCCATCGGACGTCGTAGCGCTCAGCAAACTCGCGGGCGACGTGGGCGTACACCTGGCGCGGCCGGGCCAGCACCTCGGGAGGAAGAGTGTCGTGGAGGACCGCGAGCAGGCCGGTGCCGGTGTATTCCGGATAGATGTCGATGGCACCGGTGCGCAGAGCCCCGAAGGCGATCTCGGTGGCGCCGAGGCCAGGCCGCCGCTCGACGGCGATACCGTGCGCCTCGAGCAGCTGGGCGAACATCTCCGCGAGAAGGTACGACTCGCCGAAGGGCTTCGAGGCAACCACCACCGGATCGGGCGTCGTGCTCGATGCGGGACGCCCGGCTTCCCCCTGTGCACCCGTCCACTCGGCGCAGAGCATCAACACGAGCAGCGAGGTGATGACCAGACCGACCCGGCCGATCATCGCGCCGCCCTCCGACCCTTTCCGGCGAGCGCCCGTTCGATGAGCCTGCCCACGTACGGAGTTGCTGGCGATTCGACGAGCTGCTCGAAAGTTCCCCGCTGCTCGATGCGGCCCGCGCGCATCACCACCAGCTCGTCTGCCAGCAGGTCGGCTTCCAGCAGGTCGTGGGTCACCAGCAGGGTGGTGATGCCGAGCTCACGCCGCAGCGTCACCATCGCATCCTGCACTTCCGAGCGGGAGATGGCGTCCAGCGCGCCGAAGGGCTCGTCCATCAATAGCACGCCCGGACGGGCGGCGATCGCTCGGGCCAGCGAAGCGCGCTGCCGCTGCCCTCCGGAGAGCTCCTGGGGAAAGCGATCGCCGAACTGCTCCGGCGACAGACCGACCAGCTCGAGCGCACGCGCCGCAGCGTCATTGGCGTCCACCCGACCGAGCAGCGTGGGCACCAGCGCCACGTTGCGCAGCACCCGCCAGTGGGGGAGAAGGCCCCCGTGTTGGGGCACATAGCCGACCCGGCGGCGAAGCTGCACGGCCGGTTGCTGCGCCACGTTCACTCCACCCACGAGCACCACCCCTTCGGACGGCACCACCATCCGGTTGAAGCAACGGAGCAGCGTCGTCTTGCCGGCGCCACTCTCGCCCACCAGTGCGACGCACTCGCCGCGCTCGACCCGGAGGTCCACGCGGTCGACCGCGATGGTGCCGCCCAGAGCGACCCGCACGCCGCGCGCTTCGAGCGTCACCGGGCGATCGAGCTCAGTGAGCGAGGCCAGATTCAAGGATTCGGTCACGGGATACTGGGCGTGACGTGTCTCCAGATCGCCAGTCACGACGGTCGGGCGATCCACGCATTTGAGGATGGAGTTGGCAGCGGCCCCGAAGAGATGGCGACCTGGCTATCCGAAAAGACTCCGGCTGTCTGGAAAGGCTTCGGAGCGGCCCCTCCGTTAGCCCGGAAGGATTCGCAGCCCGCGCTGAAGCGTCTGGCCCACCGGGCAGCGATCCGCGATGCGCAGCAGCCCCTCGCGCTGCTCCTCCGTCAGATCGCCGACCAGCTCGATCTTGCGGGTGAACTGGTCGATCCCGACAGGCGAGGCTTCGCACTCCTCGCAGTCGCGCTCGTGCTCGCGACTGTGCGTCAAGCGCACGGTCACCGATTGGAGCGGCCAGCCGCGCCGGTCGGCGTAGATGCGGATGGTCATCGCCGTGCAGCTGCCCAGCGCTGCCGCCAGGTAGTCGTACGGAGTGGGACCCTCGTTGGTCCCGCCCACGTCGACCGGCTCATCCGCGACCAGGGTGTGCCCCCGGGCCGAGATCTCGGCTCTGAACCCGCTCGCCCCCACCCGTACCGACACCTCGCTTGGCTGTGCCATGGCCACCCGCTCCTGGAAAAGGTCAGTCTCGCTCCTATCACCGGTACGCGCCAGCCGAGCAAGCGTCGTTCCTTCGGATGGCTTATCCCTGCCTCAGCCTGCCCGCAACGCCGGCAGCAGCACCCCGATCAGCACGCTCGCCCCGTCCAGTAGGGCGTGCGCGATGGCAAACGGAAGAACACGGCGCAGCCGCAGGTACAGCATCGTCTGAAAAACGGAGTTCGGCACCGCCGCCACCAGTCGATACACCATGAACTCGCCGTCGAAGGTCATGGGCATGAAGGCGTGCTGCGCCGCCCAGGAGAAGGAGACGACCGCGACGGCGACGGCGGTGCTGCGGGAAAGAACTTGAAAACGAGGCAGCAGATAGCCGTTGTAGGTCATCTGCTCGGTCAGGCCCCAGAGCCATGGCCAGATCAGCACACCGTAGAGAGCGGCCGGCAGGGGCAGCTGCCCGGAGGTGTAGGGTCCCGTGGGGGTTCCGAAGACGAGCCAACTGCCGAAATAGACCCCGCCGAGGATGAACACCAGGCTGAGGGGGATCAACAGGAGGCCGAGCAGCACGTCCCGGGTGAGCCGCGCGCGCTCAAAGCCGATCAGGTCGAACAACCGGATCCCCTCACGGCGGGTGAACCGCCAGATCAACGCGAGGCATCCGAGGTCGATCAGGGTGCCATAAACGGGCAGCCAGGCCTCCGAGTCCTGCCAGGCCACCGCCGATCCGCCCAGCACCAGAATCGCCGCGACCACCCCCTGGGCAGCCACGGCGAGCACCGAGCGGGCGAACAGCACCACCGCCGGGCCACGCCAGCGCAGCAAGCCCCGGTCGCGCCGGAGCGCGAGAGCATCCCGAGAGTTCGGCGCCACTGCCGGCGAACTACGAATTACGAATTACGAACTATAGGCCCATCGATGTCATCCTGCGGACGACAGAGAGGGACGCGCGGAGACAGGACCGGGGAAAGACCATTCAGCATTCAGAGTCAGAACTCGCAAGTAATTCGCAATTCGTAGTTAATTTCCTGCCGTCTACCTCTCGAGGTATACGGGCACTCTCGCCTTCTCCAGGACTTCGCGGGAGACCGAGCCGAGCAGCCGCTTCTTCAGCCCGGGCGATCCATGCGTGCCCATCACCAGCAGGGCCGGCGGCTCGTGCTGGAGGAAATCCAGCAGGGACTCGGCAACGCCCTTCCCCTTGGGGATGACCTGAATGCGACCCTCGCGATCATGCCGTCGCACGTACTCGAGCGCTCCCTGCAGGACTTCCTCCATCTCCTCCCGCTCATCGCTCACGCCGACCAGTTGCACGGGAAGATCACTGTACAGACCGCTCTGGATGAAGGATTCCAGCGCCTGCGAGGCCGGAGCGCTGCCGTCGTAGGCGACCACCACGGAGGCACCTGCTTCGAGGGGTGCTCCTGCCACGACAACTGGCCGCGGGGAGGTGCGGACGATCTGCATCATCGTCTCGGACGGCGCGGGCTCGCGGTCGGAGTGGGGCTCGGCGCGCTCTCCGATGATCAGCAGGTCGTGCCGTTGCACCTCCCGCTCCAGTTCCTCGGTGGGCGAGCCCTCCACCAGGCGCGTCTCGAAGGTGACCCCCGCCGCCTCGGCCACCCTGGCGGCATCCGCCAGCGCACCCTCCAGACGTTCGCGCCAGTTGGCAATCACCTGCTCGTCGCGCTCCGCCTTGAACGCGCTTCCCATGATCCCCACGGCCTGCCCGCCGGTCAGCTCTTGGACATCCAGCACGGCCAGGAAGGTCACGGAAATCCCAAGCGTGCGCGCCCAGTCGACCGCGACCTGGACGGCGGCCTCACTCGGCTCGCTTCCGTTCACTCCTACGACAAGGCTCTTCAACATTGTGTTGTGCGGATGTAAACCACAAAGGTCACAAAGAATTGCGGAGAGGGCGCAGAGGACGGTCGAGGCGGGTTTTCGTCACCCGTCATTCCGCCTTTAGTTTTTCGCGTCTGTTTGTCACATTCACAATCATCTAGGATTTGAACTCCAAAAGCCTACAATATTGAGGTTTGTACTGGAGGATTGGAGTCCCAGGGTTCCTCTGTGGTCTGCGCTATCCTCTGTGACCTTCGCGGAAACTCCCCGAGTCAGCGTTGCTCAACGTCACCGGAGGAACAGCAAACTCATGACCAGCAGCACCGGCAGCAGGATGCAGGCCGACCAGAGCATGTAGCCGAAGAAGCTCGGCATCCGGATCTCCGCCGCCTCTGCGATTGCCTTGACCATGAAGTTGGGGGCATTGCCGATGTAGGTCAGCGCACCCATGAAGACCGCGCCACAGGAGATCGCCGCCAGAGTCGTCACGTCGGCGAGGAGCCAATCCAGGTTCGCCTGTCCACCGGCCGTGTTGAAGAACACCAGATAGGTCGGCGCGTTGTCCAGGAAGCCTGAGAGCGCGCCGGTGATCCAGAAGTAAAGCAAGCTGTTCGGCTCGCCGTCGGCCCGGGTCACCAGGTTCACAATGCCCCCTAGCGCGCCCTCCGTGCCGGCCCGGAGGATCGCAATGGGCGGGACGATGGTGATGAAGATGCCGGCAAAGAGCTTCGCGACCTCCTCGATGGGACCCCAGGTGAAGCCATTCGCCTCGCGGCTCGCCAGGGGCGTGAGCTTCCAGCTGGCATAGGTCAGCCCGAGCAGAGCCACGTCCCGGATGACGTTCTGCAACTGGACCTCGACGTCGTAGACGACGAAGCTGCCCAGCCGCACCAGTCCTGAGAACAGGACGGCGCCGATCACCCCCAGCAGCAACAGCAGGTTGACTCCGCCCTCGATACCCAGGCGCTCAGTCGAAACCGGCAGGCGGGAGAGGTCCTCGTCCGCGTAGGCTCTCCGATCCCAGTAGTAGTAGATCGCCAGCAGGCATACCGAAACGAACACCATCTCGTGCAGCATGTGCACGGTGGTCCAGAAGAAGGGCACGCCCTGCAGGAAGCCGAGGAAGAGGGGAGGATCACCCAGCGGCGTCAGCGATCCACCGACGTTGGCCACCAGGAAGATGAAGAAGACGATCGTGTGGACGATCTTTGCCCGCCAGGCGTTCGCCCGGATCAACGGGCGAATCAGGATCATCGCGGCGCCGGTCGTGCCCATCCAGGAGGCGAGGAAGGTTCCGAGCGCGAGGATGGCGGTGTTGACCTCCGGACTTCCCGTCAGGGCTCCCTTCAGCCGCACACCGCCCGAGATCGTAAAGAGCGCCAGCAGCAGGATGATGAAGGGGATGAACTCCAGCAGATAAACGTGCAGCACCTCATACAGGGCCGTACCAAAGCCGTGGATGAGGAGCATGGGGACGAGGATCGCCGCGGCCCAGAACGCCGAGACCTTGCCGAAGTGGTGATGCCAGAAATGCGGGGCCAGCAGCGGCACCACTGCGATCGAGAGGAGCAGCCCTGCGAACGGCACTGCCCACAGGAGGCCGAGCTCTGCGCCGTTGAGGCCATGCTCCTCCGCGGCGAGCGCGGGCGTGGCGCCGGCCAGCAAGAGCACGAGCAACAGCGGGGTGATCCGGCAATAGTCGCGCAGCGAAGTCAAGGCATCAGGACGGGGATGTTGGCTATCGACTTTCGGCTGATAGCGATGGGCTATCGACTATCGGCTATCAGCTATCGGCCCGGAATTCGGGACCCATAACTCGCCGAAGCATGTACGTAGAGACCAGGCGCCGCCAGAAGCGACATCCGCCGGCAAAGGGTGGGGAACATAGAGAGCCAGCCTTCCCTGTCAACGCCTCGCCAGCACGCCCCCAGAAGGCATGGCAAGCGCGATGCGACACGCGGTTGGCTCAGTGCGCGGGAGATTGGCGCACGATCGGAGAGGTAGCGATCAGAGTGGACGGGCTTGTCGAGAAGTGATCGACTGCGCAGGGAACAACCGGCTGGCCAGGCCAGCCACGCTACAGGCAGGCCCGGCCAGCCAGCAAAAGTGCTCGCTCATGCCGCGGAGGACGTCGCCGACAGGACATCCCCCATCGCCGTCGCAACCGCCACGTCCAGCTCGACCACGCTGACGGAGCGCGGCGGGAAGCGCCAGGTCGTGGTCCCGGGCGGGAGCTGCTTCTCCACCGGCACGAAGGTATCGGTGTTGTTCCGGTCCACGTAGGCCCGCGGGTCCTCGGGCGCGATCTCGTGGACCCGCCCGCCCCGAATCGCCAGCCCCTCCACCTCCAGCGACGCCTCGACCGGATTCCGGTAGCTGGTGTTCAGCACGTGCAGATACACCGTGTTCTCATCGCGGCTGGCTGTGACGTCCAGTTCGGGCGGAGCGTGGCGCACCATCACGCCGTGGCTTCCCTTGTGACGATTGAAGAGTCGCATGATGGTCGCGATCGGCAGGAGGAAGCTCTGGCCGCGGGGGACGGGGATCTGCACCGCGTTGACGGTCCAACGGGTGCCCGCGAAGTCGGCACCGGTGCAGATCTTCACCCGATCGCCGTTGCGCAGGTAGAGGTTCATCGTACGGGCGTGATAGACCGCGGAGAGCCACTCCTGCAGGATCGGGTTGGCGTTGTGCGGGTCGAAGGAGACATGACCCTCGGTGATCGCGATCCCCTTGTCCGGACCGTGCGCGTCGACGATCTCCCGGATTTCTTTCAGGCGCCGCTCCACCACGCCGGTGAGCTCCAGCATCTCCTCCCACGCACGCTCGGGATCCTTCTGGTACTCGAAGCCGCGCAGCACCGTGTCCTCGCGCTGCGGGCTCATTCCCATCATGTGCAGGGCGATGTAGTCGAGATATTCACCGGCCCGGTCGAGCATTGCCGGGGCCCAGTAGTCGCCGGTGAAGCCGCCGCGGCGGTAGTCGTCGCCCCAGCCGAGAAGCTGGATGGAGGGGTCGCGCGCGCGCATCGCACGCGCGAACTCGATCGTGTGCTGGATGGCCTCGTCGCGGGGGAAGCCGCGGTCACCGTAGGAGGTCTCGTTGCCGATCTGCCAGAGACGGATGTTGTAGGGTTCGTCCACCCCGTGACGGCGGCGCTCCGCATTGTCCGGATCGTTCGCGTAGGATACCCAATCCGCTGCCTCGTTCGCGTCGCCAGTGCGGTTCTCGCCGTGAATCGTATTCCAGTACTCCTTGTGTCCGTCGCTGAGGAAGTTGACGCACATTAGCGGCTCGGCGCCGACCCGCCGGCAGAAGTCGACGAACTCGTGGGTACCCACCCGATTCGTCTCCTTCCCACCCCACTCGAGGTTGTACATCCACGGCCGCTCCGCCACCGGGCCGACCCCCTCGCGCCACCGGTACCAACGGATGAAGTTGCCGCCCCAGCGGATGACGTCGGGCGCCAGCTCGCTGGTGGCCGCGACGAGGTCCTCACGCCAGTCGTCCTTCGCGTAGTCCCAGGAAGCCTCGACGGACCCGTCCGTCGTGCCGAGCGGCTCCATGAACTGCATGTAGAGGTAGGGAGAGATCTCGAACTTGGGGGTTGGATCCACCACGAGCGAGGCCGCCGAGCGCGCGCCGGTGTGAATGATGGGCAGGCGCTCCGTCCCTCCCACCGTCAGCGCAGCGGCGCCGAACGACTTCACGAAGGTTCTCCGATCCATCCGCTCCTCCCGGCGTTGGAATAAGGGTGACCGGGGACGATGGTGGAGTCGGGGCCTGCGCCTGTCAACCGTGAGACCTACCTGGGCGTCCCGAGAGTATGGTGCGATTCCAGCAAACCGCTGTGGGGGCAGGGCGAGTCCAGCTCACCGCGGGAGGTAGCTTTCAAGCGCAGGTGAGCCGGAGCTGGCGCTCGCTGGTGGGGAATAGTGGAATCCGAGGTGCGCCAGGATGCGCAAGAGGAATCGCTCCTGTTCGTGAACGAACCGCAAGGCCTGCTCAGTCAAGACGGGAAACTCCTCGCCATTCGAGGCGCTGGTCACGTTCACTCGCTCATGAGCGCGAACAAAAGCCACTTCTTCTTCAGAGTATCCGTATCGTTGTAGCAGCGTCGATAATCCGGTATTGAGATTCTCGGTCTGGAGGAACTGAATCGGTGCCATGTCCTCGACGAAGCGTTCTGATTCCATATACTCCTGATCCAATCGACGCAGGACCGCCTCTGGATCCTTGAAAAACATCTGGATGAAGCCGAGGGTCTGCCCACCCACCTCCACCTTAAGGTGAAGGTGCGGCAGGTGGTATCGGTGTCGCGCCATCTTTAAAAGACGCACGTATTCGTCCAGTGTCAGACGAGGAAAGTGTGGAAATTCATTCCGAATTACATTTTCAGGAGCTGGTGGGTATCGTGCCCACCAGCCGAACTGATAAGTCGACAATAGCCTATCGTAAGGATTCCGTACTACGCTCACAATCGCTTTGTGTCGATGCTCCGCGGGGATTTGCGTATATGTCCCGTGCTGATCCTTCGGATGGGGCAGTCGAGTCTTGATATTTGGTAGGAATAATTCCTGAAACGACGGTGGGCGACCAAAGCCGAACTTGTGCCCCACTCTTGTGATCAGACTCCGTCGTCTCAACCGTGAGCGGTGGATCTCCCTCAGCACCGCGCGTACAAAGCTGCTGCCGGTCTTGGGGTTGTTCAGGACGACGAAGTCCTCGGTGATAATCATGTTGGAACGTCTTCAAAAGGCCTGTCGCGTTATCGGCGCGCTCGGCGAGGCAATGGGTGCCGATACCCTCAGCAATTCGCGATAACAATCCAACGCCCGGTTCAGCTCCGATCGGTGGAACAACTTCACGAGTCCCAGCCCCTTCGGCACTCCGCTGGCGAACTCCCCGTTAGAGAACACCGTTCCGAAAGGAACCGGGCGCAAGCCGAGTTCGAACTTGCGATCGAGTTCCTCGTTGAACCGCTCGGGACTCTGGATCACGCTCTCGATCTCGACTACCATGGCGCGCTCCGGCTGGCTCCGGGCGAAGCGCAGAGCCTGCTCATTGTAGATTCGCCAGGCCCGTAGACCAATTACTGGCCTCCAGCGGATCTCCTTCTCCGTACCTCGGCGCACCAGGGAGTCCACGACCGCCAGTGGGTGGCGGAACAGCAGCAGAAAGCGCGCTTCGGGAAGAAACTCCGCCCAGAAATCCAGGAAGAGGGTTGTTCGCGGCTCCTTCCATCCCCACGGCCGCCCCGCGGAGCGTCGCTCGACGATCTCCCGTGCCTCTGCAAGATCCTCCTGCTCCAGCCGGAGAGGTAGGTTGGCGTCAGTTTGAGGGAACACACTAACTCTGTTCTTTTTCAGGACCCGCTCGTGGAAGCGATGCACGTCCCTATCCTCGAAGTGCCCGAACCGGTTTCCCGCGCCGGCACCGATCAGAGACTCACCGAGATCCAATCCACGTCTCTGGAGGTAGCTGGCGGTCAAGGAAGTACCACTGCGGTGCATTCCCGCAATCAGCAAGGGCATGGTCAGGCCGCTCGATGGTGCACGAATCGCCGTTGCGAATCTATGACGTTCTTGCTTCGCAGAGCGCTTCCTCCCAACCGAAGTACTTGCCGATCATCCGATACAGCCGTGCGTTATGCGACGAAAAATACCGATGCAGCCGTCGGCAAAGCGTGGGATCCATAGCGAGGTACGAACCAGCATTCACCGCTTCGAACTTCCGAGGCACGAACACCGGTATTCCCAGGAAACTAGCGACCTCGTGTAGGGTGGTCTGCGGGTCGGCATACATATCTTCGGCCTTGATGACAAGAATCTGCTCGGCAGGGAAAAGGCGGTACCACCTCTGCAGCTGAACAGCGTAGAGGCCTCTTGCCAGGTAGGAGTAGTGAATATAGGCCTTCGTCTCATAATACCCGTGCCGCCGACCAAGTCCGCGGCCAAATGCGCGCGCAGCCCGGAGGCGGCTCTCCTCCCGATCAAGTGCCTCAGCGAATGTCAAAGGTTCAACGCCACGTCTCGCTTCGTCATGGAAGTGCGAAAGCGCCCGATACACAGGATTACGGAGCAGGACGATGAGCCTCACCTGGGGGAGCTGGTTCTTGACACGCTTAGGCACGCGTGGATCGAAGAGATAATACGGGCTCGCTTCCCCGGTCAGAAAATGTGACCCGGTCTGGCTGCACCTTCCCAGCTCCTCTGGAGTCGGAAAGTGGGACCGGTACCACTCGATGCCTCTACGGAAGTTCCAGTCGAAGTAGTGAACTTCTTTTTTCGACGCAGCCCTGACGTACGGGTTCTCGCTCAGATACGCATACAATGAGCTCGTCCCGCACTTCTGAGCGCCAATAATGATAAAATCGGGCAGCGCTCTTCCCGAATCGGCAGGCGACCGCGAACCCTCCCGCCGGGAGCCTATCAAGGCCATGTCAATGACCGAGAAAGAGTGTTCTCCGTATGTGGCAAGCCCTATCTAGCACAAGGACTTCCAGGGTCTCTCAGCTGCGCCCCCCCGCCCCGGCGGAGACGCTGCGGAGGTCCCGGAGGTTCAGTTCGCGGAGCAGTGGCGCCTCCGCATCCTTCAGCGAGAGCAGCGGTTGCGCTACAGGCCACTCGATGCCGAGGTCCGGGTCGTTCCAACGAAGACTGTGTTCGGCGTCGCGTTGATAGAGGCCCGTGCACTTATAGCTGAAGACGGCCTCGTCACTGAGTACCACGAAACCATGCGCAAATCCCTCCGGTATCCAGACCTGGCGCGCGTTCTCGGCAGACAGCTCGTGACCCACCCAACGCCCGAAGGTAGGGGAGCCCGGCCGCAGGTCCACCGCGACGTCCCAGACCGAGCCGTGAAGCACCGTCACGAGCTTGCCTTGAGGATTCGGATCCTGGAAATGGAGCCCCCGGAGGACGCCTTTACGCGAGGAGGAGACGTTGTCCTGCGCAAAGGTTCCGGGGATCCCGTACTGCTCGTACCGCGGCCGACTCCACGTCTCCAGAAAATACCCACGCGAATCCTGGAACACCGTTGGCTGAATGACCAGCACGCCTTGAATAGCAGTCTCGAGCACCATCATACCACATTCTCCTGCTTGAGAAGGCTCAACAGATAGTGGCCATACCCGTTCTTCTTCAGAGGTGCAGCGAGACGTTCGAGTTGCGCAGCGTCGATCCAGCCATTGCCGAAAGCAATCTCCTCAGGGCAGGCGACCTTGAGGCCCTGCCGCAGCTCAATCGTCTGGATAAAGTTGGATGCCTGCAGGAGGGATTCGTGCGTTCCGGTGTCCAGCCAAGCGTACCCTCGACCGAGCAATTCCACATTGAGCTGCTGCCGCTCGAGATAGTACCGGTTCACATCGGTAATCTCCAGCTCGCCACGCGCCGACGGCCGGAGGTCGCGGACGATCTCAAGCACCTGCGAATCGTAGAAGTAGAGCCCGGTCACGGCGTAGTTGCTCCGGGGAGTCTGCGGCTTCTCCTCAATAGAAATCGCACGTCCTTCGGAGTCGAACTCGACTATGCCGTATCGTTCCGGGTCCCGCACCCAGTACCCGAATATTGTGGCTCCCGACTCACGCGCTGCCGCACGACAAAGGGTCTCCGTGAGACCATGACCGTAGAAGATGTTGTCACCAAGGACCAGACAGCTCCGTCCACCATCGATGAAGTCGCGCGCAATTATGAATGCCTGCGCCAAGCCTTCGGGCCGAGGCTGTTCGGCATACGAGAAATGCATGCCCCACCGACCCCCGTCCCCTAACAGCTCGCAGAATCGTGGCAGGTCTTGGGGCGTGGAAATCACCAGAACATTGCGAATGCCCGCCAGCATCAGTGTGCTGAGGGGATAGTAGATCATTGGCTTGTCGTAAACAGGCAGCAGCTGCTTGCTGATCGTCCGCGTGATCGGATAGAGTCGGGTGCCCGATCCACCCGCGAGAACGATCCCCCGGATGCACTCGCTCATTATGCCGCCTCCAGCGGATCGGATGACGGTGCCCCCGGGGTCGTCTGGACCTTTCGTGACGCTGTACTGAGCACATCACGGGTCGCCTCGAGGTATCGACGCCCCCATTTCTGGCATGGCTCGAGGTGATTTCCCTCCGCCCACTCGTTCCATGCGTTCAGGAAAATGAGGTCCTCCCCCGGCCCGAACGGCTGAAATCCTTCCACCACTCGACGTAGCCAGGATCCGTATAGCTCCGGCGTCGAGCCTGTGAGAATGCAAGCACCCGTCTGGCGCCGCGCCGTATTGTCCCAGGAGGGAGCCACGCAGGGATAGCGTTTGTAGGACACCGGCTTTCGGCGCAGCATCCCCTCCACCACAGTCTCATAGTCGTAGACCGCGTGGCGCTGATAGCCGGGACTGGACAGTCCCAATCCGGACATCATACGGCTGATGCGGTCGCGACCGATTGGTCTACCCAGGTTCCTCCAATCGGGTTGAAAATCCACGGCAGCATCGAAGCCAAGCAATTCTGGCGGTTCCTGGCGTTCGTCGGGCAGACTCTCGACCTTGCACAGATACAGCTCGCCCACACCTAGTCTCGCAGCCTCTTCGCGCCAGGTGTCGGTAGTGCGTCGTGCGTCGGGGAAGCGGTTTGCACGATAGACCAGGAAGAGAGGCTTACCGTCGACGCTAATGTATCGGGGATCGTGGAACACTTCCGCCAGCCAACGGATGTGCGCCAGATCATCCTGATGCGAATACTTCTGCTCGATGAGAATCTCCCGTTCGTGTCCGTCCCAGGCACGAGTCCAGTTCTCATTCGCCCAGCACAGACAGAACGGAAAGTCAGGAGCACCGCTCCTCAGGACTGTGTCCAGAGGGCGATGCAGCAAGCGCTTTCCGTTGAACCAGTAGTGATAATAGCAGAAGCCGTAGACACCATATTCTCGCGCCATGGCGGCCTGGGCGAACTGTGTCTCGGGGAGGCGTAGATCATAGAAGCCGAGATCCGCCGGGAGATGCGGCTGGTAATGACCCGGGAACTGTGGCTGCGCCCGGGTGACATTGGTCCACTCTGTAAAACCCTCCCCCCACCACTGGTTGTTCTCCGGAATTGGATGGAACTGCGGCAGGTAAAACGCGAGTGTGCGGATTCGAAGGGATCCCGCAGGATCTTCCTCATCATCGCGGTCGATGCGGCCCTTGAACCTATTCGCCCACGACATTGCAAAACAGGATTGGAGTGACGTGACTTGCTACCTTGTGCGCCCGCCGTCCGTCCTACCCTCCCTTTGCTCCGCCGCATCCCCGACTTCGTCGGCGCCGGTGTGCCGGCATCTCAGCTCATCGGTGTAGCCCGTCTGACTCCTGATCTCAGGGCAGTAAAGCCGACGCGCGCAGCCGACTTCAGCGGTCTCAATGCGGCCTGAGCCGTAGCAGCAGATACCGTTCTCATCCCCGTCAGCCCGATACGTAACGTCGGCGACACATGGAAGGCCTCGCGAACTACGGAGAACGACGCTGCCAGGCGCCCACGGTCTGCCAGGGACCTAGCGGCGCGGAGGTGATCCTTCGCGAGCCGCTCGCGCGCCCTCCTAGCGATCTCGGCACCCTGTTCGGAAGGCAGGTAGTGCCGCGCGTACTCGATTGACTCTATGACGTCGCGAATCGTCTGTCCGGACTTTGCGAGTCGCTTCGTCTCGGAGCCGTCGTGCACCCGATAGCAGGCCAAGGGTCGAGGCTCGTACCACACGGCGTACGAGGCAGCGATTCTCTTCCACATGTCCCAATCCAGGGCGAAAACGAGTTGCGGGTGGAACCCGCCCAGGCGCTCGTAAGCCTCTCTTCGCACCACGATCGAAGGGCACTGGATTCGTTGCTGGATGAAGATCTTCTCTGTCCAGTCCTCCAGGATCCCCGGCGTTCTCCGCTCCAGAGGGGAGAGGTGGAGCCAATGGTCGTCTTGATCCATAAAGAGGTGGCGGGTGAACGCTGCACCCACCTCCGGTCTATTTTCTATCCCTGCCCGAAGACTCTCGTAGAAGCCCGGAAGGACAGTGTCGTCGTCGTGGAGGATGTGGACCCACCGGCCTCTGGCCAGTCGGACGCAGTCGGTCCAGGTCGTTGACAGGCCCCCGTTCGTCGGCCGCCGGTACACAGCGACCCGTCCCTGGCTCACTCCATCGCTGATCCGACGCACGTCGACGTCTGGAGAGCAGTCGTCGACCACCACGATCTCCATCTCTTCCGGACCTGGATCCTGGATCAGGACACTTCTCAGTGCGCCCGCAAGGTAGGTCTCGCGGTTGTAAACCGTCACCATCACCGACCAGAAGGGCCGACTCGTTCCCTCCTCGACGGTCGGTATCCGTGGCAAGTGAACGTTTATCGAGCTGACCCCGTGATATCGTTCGATCAAGGCCGTGCAGAACCGTCAGTCGATCCGGAAGTGCCCCACGCAATCAAAAGACTGCCAGATCAAGCCGGGTGCCCACCTCCTGCCCTCATCAGCGATTTGCGGGACCCAGGATCCGCCACACTCGCTCAAGTCCACGCGCGTCGTCTTGCACTTTCAGCGGGTACCGAGCTCAAAGGCGTAGCCGGCGTCGCCGGGTGGCTGGCGACGGCCGCTGAAGCGCTTTCGTAGGATCAGAGCAACACCGTGTCGTGCTGACAACACGGCTCGCGTCGAGCGAGTCCCTTCCGCGTCAGGCCAGTTCCTCCGAAATCGAAGTAAGCTCGGTCGGCCCGGGTCCGGATGGAGGCCTTCCAAAAGCGAGTATTCCAGACCAGGTGCTTCTCTCACCTTGCCGAAGAAGTGATGTCCACGCTAGCCCTTCCGAATACTCCGATCCATCGATCCAGCAGCATGCTATAGTCACGAAGATGCACATTCTCTCGCAGCAAGAGATCAAACGATTTGTAGTATCCTGACGTCTTCACCCTTCCCTTGTAGTTGGAGAGCATGAACTCGAAATGATTGCGAAGATAGGCCACAATTCGTATGCGAAAGCTTCCTGACAGGCGCACAACGTGGTAGCGAGGTATTCCTGGATTGAAGCGGTGCCCGTCTTGTGCGTACCGATGTGTATGATCAGCGACCGCATACTCGGGAACTCGCATGATGCCGCGCCACCGGCAACGGCGCGGAAGACGATGCGTGCGCCCGTCGGATCGTGCAGCAGGGTACGGACCAGCTGGCTCTCCGTGAGCCTGGCTACGCGGGCCGGTCGCTGCTCGTGGGTGTCCCTGGGCTCGCCTTGCCGCTCCACCGGGCGTGTCAGGCGAGTACTACGCGACTGTCCTCACCCCGAGCGATGTGCGCCATTGAACGCTCCTGAACACTCGAGATATCGACGCTCCCCCTCGAATCCGAGCTTTCTGCACCTGCACATCCGGCCACAGCGCTAGTCACAACCCACGCGACGACCGTCAATCGCAGGTATCTGCTCGTTTCAATGCGGCATCTCACGAGGAAGAATCGTCGTTACCGAGGCAAGCAATATCCGTCCGTCAACTCAGTTGTATACCGGAAGGTTCCCAACGGCTTGTGGAAATCAGGAAGTGTGGCTCATGACCAAGTGTAGACCACGCCTCCGGAGGCTGCAACTATTCTACTAGTAGATCAGGTCGGTCCTTGCCCTCAGTCCGGTATCCGAGGCCTGTGCAACCTCGTCTCTCGTCGCTTTGCCGCTACCTGGTCGTACCACCGGGTCGCCTGCGCGGTCATTCTCCAGAGGAGCTGACCGGAAGCTGGCGACCCTGGCCAAGGCCGGGGGGAAGCTGCCAGAATGCCGCGTTCACGTCGAGGACACCCCGGGTCTTACCATCTACCCGCTCGCCTCGTAGCGTAGCAGCCACGAGGAGGGCTCGGAATCCGACGTCACCAGGAGGCAACATGCGCGTGGAGCAGCTCACGGACCCCATCGCCTACCATGCCGAAGGACCGGTTTGGTCGGCCCGCTGGGGCGGCCTGCGCTGGGTGGACATGCTGGCCGGCGACGTCCTCTCCCTGCGGGACGACGGTTCGGTGGAGAGGCGCCACGTCGGCAAGGTCGCGGCGGTCGTCCGGCCACGCCTCTCAGGCGGGGCCGTCATCGCCACGGAGCGTGGATTCCTGCTCGAGGAACCCGACAGCGATCTCCGCCCGCTGCCGGACGTCTGGACCGACCCGGGGATGCGCATGAACGAGGGCGGATGCGACCCCGATGGTCGCTTCTACTGCGGATCGATGGGCTACGATCGGACGCCCGGTGTGGCCTCTCTCTACCGGCTCGACCCCGACCACTCCGTCCACCGCGTGCTCGATGGGATCACCATCTCCAACGGCCTCGACTGGACACCGGACGGCTCCCGCGCCTATTACGTGGACACGATGACCCACCGAATCGATCTCTTCGACTACGATCGTGAGCATGGCCTGCACAACCGGCGGCCGTTCGTCGATATGTCGGCGGAGGGGCTCTTCCCCGACGGCTTGACGGTGGACGTCGAGGGCGGAGTATGGGTGGCGCTGGCCAACGGCGGAGCGGTGCGTCGCTACACCGCGGAGGGAAGGCTCGACGAGGTAATCGAGGTGCCGGCACGCAAGGTCACCGCCTGCACCTTCGGCGGACCGCGGCTCGACCAGCTCTTCATCACCACCTCCCGCGAGGACCTCGAGCCGGGTGAGGATCCATTGGCAGGCTCGCTCTTCTACGTCGAGGTCGGCCCGATCGGAGTGCCGACGCGCGAATTCTACGGGTGATCGACCCCTTCCGATCCTCCCTCCGCCACCGCATCCATCAGGGCGCGGACGTGGTCCAGCTCGTCCCGGTTGATGGTGTGAGGCATTCCAGGGTATGTGCGCAGGTTGACGCGCGCGCCCATTCGCTCGAGGACCCTAGCGCTCTCCTCCACTCGGGTCAGCGGCACGTGCGGATCCGGATCGGAGGTGCCGAGGAACACCGGCGTACCCTCCAGCGAGCCCGGATAGTCCCGCGGTGTTCCATCCGGACCGATCAGTCCTCCGGTGAGGGCGGCCACGCCCCCGTACCGCCGCGGATGGCGCGCGACGAACTCCAGGCTCAGGCAGGCGCCCTGGGAGAACCCCAGCAGGAACAGCCGTTCACTCGGGATCCCCGCCGCCAGCAAGCGCTGCACGACCGATTCGACCAGCCGCAGCGCCGAGCTCAGATAGGGTTCGTTCTGCTCCAGCGGCGCGAGGAAGCTGTAGGGATACCACGTCGACCCCGCCGCCTGAGGCGCCAGATACGCGAAGTCCTGCCGATCCAGCTCGTCTGCGAGCTGCAGGATGCTCTGAGCGCTCGCTCCCCGCCCGTGCAGCAGGACCATCGCCGCGCGCGCCTCCTGCAATGGGCGTCCGCGATTGACGATGGGCTGGCCTTGGTGCGGATCTGAATGTGGTGAGTTGGGTTGGCTCATAGAGGGTTGACAACAGGGGAACACAGAGGATAGTACGGAGGAGCACAGCGGATTGGCGGAGGATTGCGAGGCATCATTGGGCATGGTCGTTCCCAACGCAGGCTCTCTGGATTCGAGTAGTCGGCTTTTTTGTTCGTGCTGTTTGTATTCGTAATTCGTAATTGCCGTTTTCCTCCGCGCCCTCGATACCATCCTCCGCGTCTGTGCGGTTCATATCCCCGCCAACACAATCGCAAACCGCTCCTCATCATCCGAGCACCACTCGACCATCCTCAAACCCGCAGCCTCGAACAATCGCGCCACACTCGCACGATCATATTTGTTCGAGATCTCCGTCCGTATGGACTCTCCCTCGCGCAGCTCGAACTCCCCCTCGCCGGGAATGCGCACGATCTGCGGACGCATCGAAACGAGGTGCATCTCGATGCGGTGCTCGTCGCGATTGTACACGGCGCGATGCTTGAAAGCCTCCATATCGAAATCCGCTCCGAACCGCTCATTCAGCACCCGCAGCACATTCCGATTGAACTCGGCGGTGATCCCCTGCGCATCGTCGTAGGCCGCCTCCAGCTCCGCCACATTCTTGCGCAGATCCACACCGAGTAGAAACCGATCACCAGGCCGCAACAGTGCACGAACCCGGCTCAGCAGCTCCGCGGCCTCGCGGTCGGGGAAGTTCCCGATCGTGCTCCCCAGAAAGGTGAGCAGCAGCGGCCGGGGGAGCGACTCGGGCAGCGCCAGCTCGCGGGTGAAATCGGAGGCCACCGGCACGACCTCCAGCCCCGGATATTCCTCGCGCAGCTCCGTCGCTGTCCGCTCCAGGAAGTCGGCACTGATGTCGACCGGCACGTAGGTCCCATGGTCGTAGGCGCGGATCGCATCCAGAATGACGCGCGTCTTCGCCGCGCTGCCGGCTCCCAGCTCGACCAGCGAGCGGGGGCGCAGGGCGTCGACCCAGCGGGGCACGTGCTCTTCGAGCAGCGCCTGTTCCGTGCGGGTGAGGTAGTACTCCGGGAGCCGCGTGATCTCCTCGAAGAGCTCCGAGCCGCGCTCGTCGTAGAAGAGCTTGCTCGGCAGCTCCTTCTGCGGACGCGACAGGCCCTCCCGGATCTCCGCGAGCAGCTTCTCCTCCTCCCGTCCGCGCATCAGGTCGCCTAGCCGCTCCTGTGGCCGCGTGCTCAGTTGACCTCCCTCCGCTCGACGTCGCGCGCCAGCCGCACGCCGGTGAACTGCCAGGTGGCGTCGGGCGGGAAGAAGTTGCGGTAGGTCGGACGAATATGGCTGCGAGAGGTGGCGCAGCTCCCGCCGCGCAGCAGGTACTGGTTGCACATGAACTTGCCGTTGTACTCGCCGACTGCCCCGGGCGCAGGCCTGAAGCCCGGGTAGGGCGCATACGGGCTCGCCGTCCACTCCCACACGTCGCCGTACATCTGCCGCAATCCTTCCCCGTCCGGAGCCGCGCAGGGGTGGAACCACCCCTCGTCCACAAGGTTGCCCTCGATGGGCAGCGAAGCGGCCGCGACCTCCCACTCGGCCTCGGTAGGGAGCCTGGCGCCGGCCCAGCGAGCGTAGGCATCGGCCTCGAAGTAGCTCAGGTGACAGACCGGCTCTTCCGGGACGACCTCGCGCATCCCCGCCAGGGTGAAGATCATCCACTTGCCATCCCGCCGCTCCCAGTAGAAGGGCTCCGTCCACCTCTTCTCCTGCACTGTGGCCCACCCGAGCGAGAGCCAGAGCTCCGGCCTGCGGTAGCCGCCGTCCTCCATGAACTCCAGGTACTCCCCGCAGGTCACCAGCCGGTCCGCCAGCTCGAAGGGCTGCAGGAACTGGCGATGCCGTGGCCCCTCGTTGTCGTAGGCAAAGCCATCACCCCCGTGGCCGATCTCGAACAGCCCGCCCTCGAAGGCGACCCACCCGAGCGGTCGAGTCGACCCTCGCGGCGTCGCCGGCGGGTCGGCGACATATGCCGGCCGCAAGGGGTTGACCGCGAACACGTGCTTGATGTCCGTCAGCATCAGCTCCTGGTGCTGCTGCTCATGGTGCAGACCCAGGGTGACGAGCGGCTCGATCGCCGAACGATCCAGCTCGTCCAGCCGCTCCAGCAGACGCGACATCGCTTCGTCGACGTGGCGCCGATACGCCATGACCTCGGCAACCGTCGGACGGGAGATGTAGCCGCGCTGGTCGCGGCAGTGCCGCTCGCCGGCCTGGTGATAGTAGGAGTTGAAGAGATAGAGGTACATCTCGTGGAGCGGCGTGTAGCCGGGCAGGTGCTCCATCAGCACGAATCGCTCGAAGAACCAGCTGGTGTGCGCCAGGTGCCACTTGGTGGGGCTCACGTCGGGCATCGACTGCACGACCATGTCTTCAGGCGCCAGCCCCTCCGTCAAACGCTCAGTAAACCTCCGAACCTCCGCGTACGCACTCGAAGGGTCCCCCGCGGCCGCATCGGACGATGCGGGACTGCTCAGTTCCGGTCCGGACAGGCTCACTTCCGTCGTTGCCATGGTCAACCCTCCTCAGCATGTCTTGGGAATGCAGGTTCGCGCGGGACTTTCGTTTCGGCAGCGCGGGGATTTCGCCGCTCCAACCTTGCTCGATCCCAGCCTCCGAGCTCCGCCGCGGCTTCGTAGGTGCTGTGCAGGAACTCGAGCAGCCTGGCATCGGGGTCCGGCGCCGTGCGGACTGCCTCGTATGGGAGGATATACTCCCGCATCTCCTGGCTGTAGTACGCTTGCTCCGTCCGGATCGGGTACTGGGAGTAGCCCGCAGGCTCGGGGTACGCGTATGCATAGAAGGCGGCCTCCTGCACCGGACCGCTACCCGGCCAGAACCCGCAGCTGCTGCACTCTCGCGAATACGATTCGCGCGTCACCCAGTCCGCCAGGTTCGGGATCCCCCCGGGATGCTCTGGCGCCTCGAGCCCGGAGAAGCGGGTGAGTGCGAGATCGAAGCTCCCCCAGAAGAAGTGCACCGGGCTGCTCTTCCCGAGGAAGTCGGACCGGAAGGCATTCAGCACCCGATCCGCCTGGCGGAGGGCCTGCCAGAAGCGGTGCGCGGCAGCAGGGTCATATGTGGAATGCCGGAGATCCTGCTCGAAGGGGATGGGATCCTCGATCTCCACCGGCTTCGTCCAGATCCGCACCGGAAGGTCGAGCGAGCTCAGTGCGGCCATCACCATCCGGTAGAACTCGGCGATGGGCATCGATCGCAGCCCGATCACCCGCTGGGCCCCGTTGCACTCCTGAATGCGAAGAACGTGATCGATGAAGTCGAAGTCGATCTGGAAGGTGCCCGTCCCGTGCGGCATCGCGCTGGTGGTGAGGCCGCGAGCGGTCACGTAGAGGGGTACGTGCCACCAGTGGTTGACCGGTGGAGCGCAGGCCAGGCGAATTTTGCCCACCACCTGCGTCATCCGGTGCAGCGTGCCATAGGTGTCACGCCAGTCCTGGAGCGGGAGAGGCGGCCAGGCTTGCATTCGGTTCTGCGCAGAGGAGGGACGATCGTCGGCGGCTGGGCACATGGGAGGATCTCCAGGAGGAAGGATCGTGCCGGCGAAGGTGCCGGCCTGGGGTCCGCTGGGCATCGAGCCGACTTCGACGGTCTCATACCATTTAGCAAACTCCCAGAAATTGAACGCGGAGGTCACAGAGGACTACGGCGGAGGTAACAGAGGATTCCCTGCTGCCCGCAATTCAAAATTCAAAATTTAGAATTCAAAATTGATCGTTGGTAATTCGTAGTTCGTAATTCGTAATTGTCTCTCTCGCCCCGGCCTGGGTCTCCCGCGCCGCTCCGGCAAGATCGCCGCGGCTGTCTTCCTGTCGCGCCGGCAGCCACAGGATGAAGCAGGCCCCGCCCCCCGGCGCGTCCTCTACGGTGAGGTCGCCGCCCAGCAGGCGGGCGACGCGGCGGGCGATCGCCAGTCCCAGGCCATGTCCCTCGTGGCCATGGTTCGCGAAGCGGGTGAACTCGTCGAAGATGGCCTCGCGATGCTCGGGCGGAATGCCCGGTCCCGTATCGATTACCTCGACGGTGACCCAGGCCCTCGGGTCCGTCTCCTGCTCCCGGCTACGCGCTCCAACGCGGACGGTGATGCACCCGGGGCGAGGCGTGTACTTGATCGCGTTGGAGAGCAGGTTTCCCAGGATCTGGTCGACCCGGGCCGGATCGGTGTAGAGCGTGGGCAGCTGGCCAGCCGCCTTGAACTCGAGCGTATGCCCCGCATTCTCGGCGGCCGCCCGATGCGCTTCCAGGGCGTCTCTGACCACCGCATCGAGGTCGACGGCCACGCGGTTCACGCCCAGCCCGCCGCTGTCGACCCGCGCCAGATCCAGCAGATCAGTGAGGATGGCCAGCGCGCTGTCCACCGAGCGGCTCAAGCCCTTGACCAGCGGCACCTGCTCCGGCAGCAAGGGGCCCTTCACGCCCATCTCGAGCAGCTCCGCGTAACCTTTCGCGGCGCCGAGCGGATTCTTCACGTCGTGCGTGACCCCGCGGAGCAACCGCGCCCGCGCTTCCGCGGCCCGTTCGAGCTCGGTCCCCCGCCGTTCGGCCAGCGCCCGCTGTCGATTCGCCTCCTCCAGCGCCTTCTGGATCCGCTCGCGGAACTGCCGCTCCCTCACCGCGAACCACCCCACCATGAGGGCCGCCAGGATCGCCAGCACTCCAATCAATACCGAGACTGCCCGTTGCCTTGCCGCCCACCGCACCTCCTCGGCCGCCCGGCCTTGCGCCTCGCGTATCAGCTCGCGGCGGAATCCGGTGAGCTCGACGAGGATGGAGTCGCGGATCGCATCGAAGCGGGGGAGCGCAGCCCGGTACGCTTCCGGATCCTCTCCCTGCGCGACCACCTCGGCTTCAATCGAATCCCGGCGCGCCATGTACCGCCGGATCGCCGCGAAACGCTGCTCGGTGGAGTTGCCTATGCGCGGCGCCAGCTCTGCCAGCACCTGCAGCGCCTCCCGCTCCGCCTCCTTGGCGGCCTCGAGACGGGCATCGTAGCGGGGATCCCGGCTCACGAAGCGACTGCGCGAGGCGGTAACCCGCTCCTCCATCGCGAAGGCAAGGTCGCTCAGCGCCTCGTTGGTGGGAAGCAGGGTGGTCACCAGCTCGTCCATCGCGTGCGAGACCCTGCGAAGTAGCAGGTTGGGAGTGACGGCCAGCGCCACGAGAGCCAGGACCACGAAAGCGAAAGCCGCTCTCGGCAGCCATGCCCGCTCCTCGACCCCCGACCTGGCCGGCTGTCGGGAGGGTGGTGATTGCCTGGTCATCAACATTCACCCGCGCGCACAGGATTCCCGCAAAAGCACGCTATAGTGCAGCGTTTGTGCCCCGGCGATCGCTTGGAACGAGGGCCAAGCTCACGCTGGCCGCTCGCTTGCGGCGGCGTACCGAGCGCGGAGGGGCTGCAGGATTTTGCCCACGACATCGCTCGGACCTAGCAGGTCTCCACCACTTCTCGAGGAGCACGATCATGGCGCCCGAAGGTTGCCCCCATTTCGCCGCCATCGCCACCGTTCGGACGCCTCAGCGACACGAATGCGAGGAGTGCGTGAAGATCGGGTCCAGTTGGGTGCACCTGCGGATCTGTCAAACGTGCGGCGCGACGCTATGCTGCGACAGTTCGCCCAACCGCCACGCGAGCAAGCACGCCCGCGAGCAGCAGCATCCCGTCGTCGCCTCAGCGGAGCCCGGCGAACGCTGGCTGTACTGCTATCCCGACGACGTCTACGGCGAGTACTGAGACACCTGGCCGAGGCGCCCCGCGCGCCGGATCAGTCCAGAATCTCCACGTACCCTTCCGTGCCGTGCACGCGGATGCGCTGTCCATCCCGGATTCGCTCCGTGGCACGCTCCACGCCGACCACAGCCGGCAGGCCATACTCGCGGGCGATCACCGCGCCATGCGTCATCAACCCTCCCACCTCGGTGACCAGCCCAGCGACGGCGAGGAACAGGGGGGTCCAGCTCGGATCGGTGTAGGCGGTCACCAGGATGTCGCCCGGCTCCAGCTCCGCCCCGGCCATGTCAACGACGACCCGCGCCCGACCCTCGACGATTCCAGCGGAAACCGGCAGACCGACCAGCGCTCCCGCGGGCATACCCTCGCGCCGATACGCGCCGGTAATTACCTCCCCCTCCGAGGTGAGCACCCGCGGGGGATTGAGAATCTGGGCGGCCCTGAACTCATCCTTTCTCCGGGCAATGAGTCTGGCGTCGGCTCGCTGCGTCCGGGCGACCTCGAGCAGCTCCTGCGCGGTGAGATAGTAGATGTCCTCCTTCTCGCCCAGCACCCCGGCTTCCACCAGACGTCCGGCCTCTTCCAGCAGCGCCTGCCGGTAGATGGAGTAGCGGCAGATCATGCCGTACTTCGGGTACTCGCGGTAGCCGATGAAGCTGCGCAGCCGGTCGATCATCCGCCCGGCCTCTGCGGCCTTGCGCTCGCCGTCGGGCTGGGCGCGGAGCCGCTCGATCACCTCCTGCGCCTTCTGCCTCGCCTCCTGCAGCCCCCGTTCGAAGCGACGCCTGCTCTCTCCGGGCGCGAAGCTCCTCAGGTGGGAGAGGATCAGCGGCACCAGTGTCGCCGGGCGCTCGCTCCAGCGCGGCCGGGTGATGTCGATCTCCCCGGTGCAGCGCATGCCGTAGCGGTCGAGCCAGCGCCGGATGGCGTCGCGCGCTTCCCTCCCGCCCCTCACGCGGGGTAGCGCGTTGAGGAAGTCATCCCCGCCGTCGACCCGCTCGAGCCGAGCCACCACCTCCGCGCAGGGCCGGATCGCGTCGGCCACGTCCAGGAGCGCGAGTCCCATCTCGGAGGTGACGTTATTCCGAACCGATTGCGAGAGCGTGTCGGCCGCGCCCCTCTCCCCCAGCCATTCCTCCAGCTTCTCGTTCAGCCACCAGGCGGCCTCGATCCCGATCATGACCGCCTGATGGCTCTCCGGGCTCTGGAGGATCCGACGCAGCTCCTGGATGTCCTCCAGGATGAACTCGATCAGCTCCGCCCCGGCCTTCTCGCTGATCTCGCGTCGTAGTGCGGCCACGGAAGCTTCGGTGCGCGCGATCAGCTCGTCCACCAGGGAGGGATCCGTCTCGGTCGGCTGCGCCGGGGCAACCGCTGGTGAGGCGACTGGCGCCCCCGCCGGCAGCTCTCGGATGAAATCCCCGCGGTCGAGCAGGGTCTGCAACGCGTCGCGCATCAGCGGGTCGGAGCGACCCATCATCTGCAGGAACCCGTCACGGCTCCCCGGCGAAGCCACCAGCGCGGTCACGTCCACGAAGAGCCGGGCGCCCGCCTCGTGCATCGGGCGCCCGGCAGTGAGCTGCCAGAAGGAGATGCCGAGCGGCTTGATGGGGTCGGTCATCATCTGCTGATGACCGACGGAGATGTAGACGCGGTTCTCCCCGTCGGGGGTCGCCGGGACAGGGAACAAGGTGGTAATCGGTCGGCTCTGGACGATGTGGAACTCGTCCTCCGCCAGGCACCACTCGATGTCCTGCGGGGTGCCGAAATGCACCTCGACCCGCCGGCCGAGGGCGACGAGCCGCAGAACCTGCTCCTCTGTCAGCGCCGGCTGCTCCCGCCTGGCAGGAGGGACTTCGACCGGCCGTGTTCCGCCCTCTGGAGAGGGTTGCAGCGCGACCCGCTTGCTGCCGATCGAGCGGTCCGTGACCGTGCCGTCGCGCACCTTGAAGACGTCCGCATTGACCCGACCGGAGACCAGCGCCTCTCCCAGCCCGAAGATGGCTTCCACCGAGGCCACCTTGCGGTTGCCGCTGAGGGGATCGGCCGTGAAGAGCACTCCCGAGGCCTCGGGAACGACCATCCGCTGGACGACCGCGGCCATGTGGACGCTCCGGGGGTCGACGCCGTTCTTCAGGCGGTAGGCGACGGCTCGGTCGGTAAAGAGCGAAGCCCAGCATCGGCGAACGTGATCGACGATTGCCGTGGACCCCACCACGTTCAGGTAGGTGTCCTGCTGGCCGGCGAAGGAGGCCGTCGGCAGGTCCTCTGCGGTGGCGCTGGAGCGGACCGCGCAGGCGACGCCCTTACCCAGCGCGCCAAGCCCGCGGGTGATCTCCTCCGCCACCTCGTCGGGGATCGGCGCCCCTTCGATCGACCGGCGGATCTCCGTACTCAGCGCGCGAACCTGCTCCGGGTCGTCGGCGTCGAGAGAAGCCAGCCGCTCGACCCGCTCGCGGATAGCCGGACTGCGCGCCACGAAGCAGCGATACGCCTCCGTCGTCACGCAGAACCCCGGCGGCACGCGGACGCCGTCGATTCGCGCGAGCTCCCCGAGGTGCGCTCCCTTGCCTCCCACCAGCGCGATCTGTGAGCGATCGACCTCGTCAAATCCCAGGACGTAAGGGGGCATCGGCGTTCCTCCACGTGCGGGTGGGCGAGCTGCGCCCGCATCCCGGGTACAGTCCGGGGAGCGGCGCTTTTCGGCCCGCAAGTCTGCCACCGCCGCCCGTGCTTGTCGCAAGTCCCCGGAGGGGTTATATACTGACACTGGCAAAGGCGAGCAGTGAAAAGACAGAACCCGCACGGCGATCCTCGTCGGGCGGGCGTGTTGCTGAGAATCCCGCTTGGCTGCGGCCGGGTGGGATTTTTGTTGCCCCCTGGCGCACGACCACCGCCCGGAGCAACAGCCGTCCCCCCGAGCATTCGCCTGGCACTCGTGGGTTTCCCGAGCGCACGTTCGCACTCCTCAGGCTTCTCGACCGGCACGGTCGGGCTCTCCCAACTCCCTCAGCGACGTGCCTCGCGATCCTCGAACTTCTGTCTTCCGCCTATCCCCCTTGACCTTGACGCAACGTCAACATTTAGGATAGATACGGGCCGCAGGGCGCGGTCTGTGGTCGAATGCGGAGTACAGGAGGAATACGGCAATGGAATGGTCGATCCGGGAGATCGCGGCGCTGGCGGGCACGACCTCCCGGACGCTCCGCCACTACGACGCGATCGGCCTGCTCCATCCCAGCCGCATCGGGGCGAACGGCTATCGCTACTACGACGAGGAAGCGCTCGTGCGACTGCAGCGGATCCTCCTGCTGCGCCAGCTGGGGATGGGCCTCGATGCCATCGCCAAGGTGCTCGAGGGGGGACGCGATCACGTGCAGGCCCTCGCGCGCCACCTGGAAGAGCTGCGTCGGGAGCGCCGACGGCTGGACGACCTCATCCGCAGCGTCGAGACCACCATCCGCAAGCTGAAACAGGGAGAGCCTCTCATGCCGGAGGAGATGCTGAACGGCTTCGACCCCGCGAAGTACCGCGACGAGGTCATCGAGCGCTGGGGCCGCGAAGCATACGAGCAGGGCGACCGCTGGTGGCGTGGAATGACCAGCGAGGAGCGCGCTGCCTGGACCGCGAACACGACGGCGCTCCAGGAGGACTGGAGGCGTCTGGCGGCGAGCGGGGTGGACCCCGCCGGCGAGCAGGCTCAGTCGGTCGCCCGGCGGCACGCGCAATGGCTGACCGGGATCCCGGGCACGCCGGCCGCGGGGAAGGGCCCCTCGAAGGAGTACTTCCTCGGCCTGGCCGAGATGTACGTAGCCGACGAGCGCTTTGCCCGGAGCTACGGCGGTGGCGAAGGGGCGACCTTCGTCCGCGAAGCGATGCGCATCTACGCGGAGCGGAACCTCTAGCGTTCCGCGTAGACCGCCGGTTACCCCCGAACGCAAGTGCCTCCCCGTCCGGGCGCTGGCACGCGCAAAGACTGACCGAGGCGCTGGAGTCTCCGTTGACGCACCCCTCCCTCCCCCGTACGCTTCCCCGGACGCGTTCGGGGGAGTGGATGTCGCGGCACCCTCCCCCTCCCTTGAGCCCATCCGCTCCTCACGCATGACCATCAGCCTCGACGACCTGCGTCGGCTGCGCCGCGCCCGCGACCGGATGGACCGCGAGTACGCGCGGCCGCTCGACGTCGCCTCGCTCGCGCGGACAGCCCTGATGTCGCCCGGGCACTTCAGCCGCCAGTTCCGCATTGCGTACGGCGAGTCACCGTACAGCTACCTCATGACCCGCCGCATCGAACGGGCGATGGCGCTGCTACGCTGCACCCACCTCAGCGTGACCGAGATCTGCTTCGCGGTCGGCTGCTCGTCGCTGGGCACGTTCAGCACCCGCTTCACCGAGCTGGTGGGAATGTCACCCAGCACCTATCGCCGTCAGGCCCCGCGCGAGGTAGGCGAGATCTTGCCGTGCGTTGCCAGGAAGGTGACGAGACCGATCAGGAATCGAGAAGCGCGAGAGACCCAACCGGCGTAGCTTCCCTCCCGGTAACGTCACCAGACACAACCTGGAGCTACAATGGACCTCAAGATTCACGCGACCTTTCTCCCGCACGACGACCCGGACGCGGCCCTTACTTTCTACCGGGACGTCCTGGAGTTCGAGGTGCGCAACGACGTGGGCTACGACGGGATGCGCTGGATCACCGTCGGGCCGCCAGGCCAGCCCGAGGTCAACATCGTCCTACACCCACCCGGGGCCGATCCCGGCATCACCGACCAGGAGCGTCAGACGATCGCCGAGATGATGGCTAAGGGAACGTATGCCTCCCTTGTCCTGGCCACCCCGAACCTCGACGCCACCTTCGAGCAGCTGCAGGCGCGCGGGGCGGAAGTGATCCAGGAACCGATGGATCAGCCGTGGGGGATGCGCGATTGCGCCTTCCGCGACCCGGCGGGCAACCATATTCGGATCAACGAGGTCCGCTGAAGCATTGACCACCGAGCAAGCGTCCCCGGCCCGGTCAGTCCCCGGGTCGGGGACGCTCTCTGCAGACTAAGCGACCGTTCCACCTCTCTCGCGAGCGACATGGAACGGAGCGGCAATAGTCGGCTCCGCTTTAGCGAAGGAGATCGATGAGCACGATCACGATGGCGAGGTCGAAGCAGGGATCAGGTGCGGCGCTCCACGTGGCGGATAGCCACGACCTGATCCGCGTGCACGGCGCCCGAGTGAACAACCTGAAGAAGGTCAGCCTGGAGATTCCCAAGCGCAGGCTGACGGTGTTTACCGGCGTCTCCGGCTCGGGTAAGAGCTCGCTGGTGTTCGGCACCATTGCCGCCGAGTCCCAGCGGATGATCAACGAGACCTACAGCGCCTTCATCCAGGGCTTCATGCCGACGCTGTCGCGTCCGGACGTGGACCTGCTGGAAGGACTCACCACGGCGATCATCATCGACCAGGAGCGCATCGGCGGTGACCCCCGCTCCACCGTCGGCACGGTGACCGATGCCAACGCGATGCTCCGCATCCTCTTCAGCCGGATCGGTCAGCCTCACATCGGACCGCCCAGCGCCTTCTCCTTCAACGTCCCGTCCGTGACCGCGCGCGGCTCGATCACCATCCAGAAGGCCGAGCGGAAGGCCGAGAAGGTCACCTTCACGCGCACGGGAGGCATGTGCCCGCGCTGCGAAGGCCGCGGTAGCGTCTCGGACTTCGACATCTCCGCGCTCCTGGATGCATCGAAGTCACTCAACGAGGGCGCCATCAAGGTGCCGGGCTACAGCATGGAGGGCTGGTACGGACGCATCTACCGCGGGTGCGGCTGGTTCGACCCCGACAAGCCGATCAAGGACTTCACCAAGAGGGAGCGGGAAGACCTGCTCTACAAGGAGGCCACCCGCATCAAGGTCGACGGGGTCAACCTGACCTACATGGGGCTGATCCCACAGATCCAGAAGTCGTACCTGTCCAAAGAGGTCGAGTCGATGCAGCCACACATCCGCGCCTTCGTGGAGCGGGCGGTGATCTTCACCACCTGCCCCGAATGCGAAGGCACGAGGCTGAGCCGCGAAGCCCGCTCCTCCCGCATCGAGGGGAAGAACATCGCGGACCTGTGCGCGATGCAGATCAGCGACCTCGCCGAGTGGATCCGGAGCCTCGACATCCCGTCGGTGGCGCCACTGTTGGAAAAGTTGCAGCACACCCTCGACTCCTTCGTCGAAATCGGGCTCGGCTATCTCTCGCTCGACCGTCCGTCGGGCACGCTGTCCGGGGGCGAAGCGCAGCGCGTCAAGATGATCCGTCATCTCGGCTCCTCCCTCACGGACGTAACCTACGTGTTCGACGAGCCCACCACGGGGCTGCACCCGCACGACATCCAGCGGATGAACGACCTGCTGCTGCGGCTGCGGGACAAGGGGAATACCGTGCTGGTGGTGGAGCACGAGCCGGACACGATCGCCATTGCGGACCACGTGGTCGACCTCGGTCCGGGTGCCGGCACAGCGGGCGGTACCGTCTGCTACGAGGGAGACGTCCAAGGACTCAGCACCACCGACACGCTCACCGGTCGCCACCTGCACGACCGTGCGAAGCTCAAGCCGAAGGTGCGCAAGCCCACCGGTTTTCTGCAGATCCGCGGCGCCAATAAGCACAACCTCCACAACGTCGATGTGGACGTCCCGCTGGGCGTGCTGTGCGTGGTGACGGGCGTAGCCGGGTCGGGCAAGAGCTCGCTCATTCACGGGTCCATCCCCGCCGACGCAGGCGTGATCTCGATCGATCAGGCACCGATCCGCGGCTCGCGGCGAAGCAACCCCGCCACCTACACGGGGTTGCTGGACCCGATCCGCAAGGCGTTCGCGAAGGCCAACGGGGTGAAGCCGGCGCTCTTCAGCCCCAACTCCGAGGGCGCCTGCCCCACCTGCAACGGCGCGGGGGTCGTCTACATGGACCTGGGGATGGTGGCCGGCGTCTCGACCACCTGCGAGGACTGCGAGGGGAAGCGTTTCCAGCCGGCAGTGCTGGAATACCGGCTGGGCGGCAAGGACATCAGCGAGGTGCTCGCGATGTCGGTGGTCGAGGCCAGAGAGTTCTTCGGCTCCGGAGAGGCCAAGACGCCTGCCGCTCACACCATTCTCACCCGGCTGGACCACGTGGGCCTGGGCTACCTCTCGCTGGGCCAGCCCCTGACTACGCTGTCCGGCGGCGAGCGCCAGCGGCTCAAGCTCGCCACGCATATGGGGGAGAAGGGTGGGACCTACGTGCTCGACGAGCCCACCACCGGGCTGCACCTCGCCGACGTGGAGCACCTGCTCGAGATGCTCGATCGGCTGGTCGATTCGGGTAAATCGGTGATCGTCATCGAGCATAACCAGGCGGTGATGGCCCACGCGGACTGGATCATCGACCTGGGTCCGGGCGCCGGTCACGAGGGCGGGCGGATCGTGTTCGAGGGGACGCCCGCCCAGCTCGTCGCGTCGCCCACGACATTGACCGGGAAGCACCTCGCGGCGTACGTCGGGGGGTGAGATAGTGCCGCGCACGCGGCATGATGCTGGATGTTTCCTGTAGGGGAGTTGTGGACGATGCCGCGTTTGTCATGCTGAGCGTCAGCGAAGCATCGCGCGCGGCGACGACCTTTGCGAACGATCCCGTACCCACGCACGGGACGATTACCGGGCCAATGCCACGCGCATGCGCTGGGTCTTGCCCGTAAGGGCGCCTCTACGGGAAATACCGGGGAAATTGCGTTCGATGCCGGAAAGGACAATCCCCGCGCAACGGCATGGTACCGGTGTGGCAGGATTTCGGCTGTAGGGGCGCCCCTACGGGAAATGTCTGGCGCGATGCCTGTCGACGCCGGAAGAGATTCGAGGAGCCATATCATGACTTTCAATGACCCGCCGTCGGCCCTGCTGGAGGAGCTGAGGCCGAAGGCGTTTGCCATTGCCTACCGAATGCTGGGTAGCGTAAGCGACTCTGAAGACGTGGTGCAGGAGGGTCTCATGCGCCTGCACGAGGCGATGCAGCGAGACGAGGCGATCGCGTCGCCTCCCGCCTATCTCACCACGATCGTGACCCGGTTGTGCATCGACCACTTGCGCTCCGCCCGCGTTCAGCGCGAGCAGTATGTGGGCGAATGGCTCCCCGAGCCGCTTCTCTCGAGCTCTGGCGACGAGGTCGGGAGTCGCCCCGAGCTCCGGGAATCGATCGGGATGGCTTTCCTGATCGTGCTCGAGACGCTGTCTCCCGAGCAGCGCGCCGTGTTCCTCCTGCGGGACGTCTTCGACTACGACTATGCGGAGATCGCGCGCATCATCGGGAAGTCCGAGGCCGCTTGCCGCCAGCTGGCGGTGCGTGCGCGTGCGCGCGTCTACGAGCGGCGGCCACGCTTCGAACCCCGGCCGGAGCAGCAGCGGGAGCTCGCACAGCGCTTCTTCGCCGCCATCGAGCAGGGCGAGCTGGACGCGCTGGAGGAGCTGCTGCTGGAGGAGGTCTCGCTGCACGGAGACGGTGGTGGTCGCGTGCCTGCGCTCGCGCAAGCGTTGCAGGGGCGTGAGGCGGTCGCCAGGAGGCTCCTCAACTGGCGTCGCGCCGCCGAAAAGGCTGGTGGATTTTCAGTGGAGCCGACCCGTGTCAACGGTCAGGCGGGCGCGCTGATGCGCAACGCGGAGGGAGAGGTTATCGCGGTGTGGTCGCTCCAGATCGAGGAGGATCACATCCGGGCGATCCGCGTAGTCGTGAACCCCGACAAGCTACGCCACGTCCCCGGCGCGGGTGATTTCGGACGCTGGGTGCGCCGGGTTCGGGAGTACCTGCCAGAAGCCGATGCCTGACCGTCGGATCGTCAGCAGCGCGAGAGAGGCCCCGGGATCATTCCCGGGGCCTCTCTGCTATTATCCATTGCCGCGCCCGTACGCTGGTGAATCGGCTCGCGAAGTGCAGCAGATCCTGGTTGCGGAGAAAGCCCCACAGCGGAATCCCGCTCTCCCGGACAGTTTCCGCAGGACGTCCTGGTTAGCTTTCTTTCGCCGATAGACCAGCAAGTGAGAGGAGGAGATAGCATGCCGACGGCAGATGCGGTGCTCCGGCTGAACGACGAGCTCGCCGGCAGAAAGGTGTTGAGCGTGTATCTCAACGCCGAGGAAACCGATCCGGCGCTGCGGAGGACCTGGCGCGTCCGGCTCAACTCGATGTTGAAGGCGCTGGAAGAAGAGCGGAGCACGGCGCCGCGCGAGGAACGTAAGGAGCTGGCCCAGGCGATCCGAAGAATCGAAGAGGCACTGGACGAATACGGCGGTCAGCTCCCGCAGCGCGGCTGGATAGGCTTCGCCACGGCGGGCGCGCTCCACTACGCGTCCCCGCTGGTAACCCCAATGCCCGACCTGGTACGGTGGGAGGATGGAGCCCACATCACCCCGTACGTTCGGGCCATGAAGCAGGCGCGGCCGGTGACCACCGTGGTCGCGGATCGCCGGCAAGCCCGTATCCTCCGCTACGTGTACGGTGACCTGAGCGAAGAGAGAGTGCTCCGCGCGGAAGAAGGCGTATTGGAGGGCGGTGCGACGGGTTCCTCGAAGCGAGCAGCCGCTCACTCCGGCATTCGTGGTGAGTCGCGAGACGACGCCGCCCGCCGGAGCGACGAGGTGGCCATGCAGCGCATGATCCGCGACGTGCTCGAGATCCTACAGGCCGCCGGGCGCGCGGGGCACCTGCTGGTCGTGGCCGGCAACAACGGTGTGGTCGCGGCCATCCAGCGCCAGCTACCCGCGCGCCTCCACGAGCGGATGGAAGCCCTGTCGGGGATCCGTCCCGACGCCTCCCTTGCCGAGCTGAAAGAGGCGATCGAGACCGCCGCCTCGGGACTTTCCCTTCGCCTTCAACGAGCGCTGGTCGAGGACGTGCTCGACACCACTCGTTCTGCCGGAAAGGCTTGCGTGGGGCGGGAGCACGTGGAGCGCGCGCTCGACATCGGCGCGGTGGACGTGTTGGTGCTGTCCCGCAACTTCGCCCGGACGGATCCGCTGGCTGCCGAGCGACTCGTCGATCGGGCACTGGCGCAGGGCGCTACCGTGGAGGAGATCTCGGAAGCGGTTTCCGAGGAGCTCGACCGCATGGGCGGCGTGGGTGGAAGGCTGCGATTCGCCGCCTGATCCATCCCGAACAACGCAGCACGGCCTCGCACGGTCCTGCTGAGCAGGATGCCGGCGAGGCCGTGCCCATGTGCCTCCCTGAAATTTTCCTGCACCCTAGACGAGCGTCACTCCCTCCTGACCTCGACGCGCCTCGAGGATTCGCTTGCAGGTGGCGAGATGTCGGATGGCCGCCTGGGGGTCGCCCCGGTTCTCGAGGAGCCTGGCCAGGTTATAGTGCGCTTCGGCCAGGTCTTCGTCCCAGAGCACCGCGCAGCGATAGGCTTCTTCCGCCTCTTCATTGCGCCCCTGGTCCTCGAGGGCAACGCCAAGGTTGAAGGAGGCGGTCGCGTGGGGTCCACGCTCCATGGCGCGCCGATAGTGCACCTCCGCGGCGGCGACGTCACCCTCGTCGTGGAGGATGCGCCCCAGGTTGACGTGGGCGTCCGGATGGCCCGGATCCAGCTCGATGGCGCGCTCGTATGCGTGCCGCGCTTCGGCTGGCGCATACGCTTCCAGGTCCACCCCGAGCTCGTACCAGTCGTCCGCGTCCATCTCGGCCCCGGCCTCTTCTGCCTCCCGCGTCGCGCGCGTGGCCAGGTGGGAGACCGTCGCGCCAAGCTCGGCGACGGTGAAGTCCAGGTGGTACTGTCCGGAGAGCGGATTCCAGGCGGTCTCACCATCCGACACCACGATGCGGTCGTTCTCGGCGACGATCCGCAGCTCGGAAAGCGACCGCCCCTTCGGGAGTTGCGTACGGAGGCGGTCGAGCGCCTGGTGGATACGGCGAGGCGGGATGCGCGCAGCGTGCAATCCTGCCGCCGCGCGCAGGAGCACGAGGTCCTGGAAGGAGAACCGGTATTCGTTGCGGGGACCCCGATGCGGCCGCAGGATTCCGGCACGTACGTAGGCGCGGACGTGACTTGGCGGGAGGCCGAGGAGTCCGGCGACGTCCCGTGTCGTGAACCACTTCATCGTCCTGTTCGGGCCGGCACGGCTGCAGGACCGGCGCGGATCGGTCCCTGGATGGCGGCTACGCGGGGCGCGATCCCCCGGAAAATCCCGGGCATCAGCCGGCAGCGCGCTTGCGACCGCGGGTCGGCTTCTCGGCCGGGGCGGGCTGCTCCTTCGCGGATCGCGCCGCGCGCTTGGCGGGCTTGCGGGCTGCGGGCTTCTTCTCCCCTTCCGCCTTGGCGATGCTCGCCCGCAGCGCCGCCACGAGATCGATGATCTCGCGCTTCGGGGCTTCCTCGGAGGGTTTGGTGATGTCCTCGCCGGCGATCTTGCGATCGATCAGCGCGAGGACACGCTCCCGCACCTCGTCCCGATATTTTTCTGGCTCGAAGGTATCGGAAGCGACCTGCTGGATGAACTGCACCGCGAGCTTCACCTCGGCTTCCTTGACCTCCGCGTTCCCGAGCGGCACCTCCGCGAAAGGCCGGATCTCGTGCGCGTAGCGAAGCTGCTCCATGACGATCCCCTCGCCCATCGGCGAAAGCATCACCAGATACTGCTTCCCTCGCGCCGCGTAGCGGCCCAGCGCCGAAAGCCCTGTCTCCCGCATCGCCGTGGCGAGCAGCCGATATGCGCGGTCGCCGCCCTTGTCCGGACCGAGATAGTAGATCTTGTCGAGGTAGCTCTTGTCCACCTGTTCAGCGGGAACGAACTCCTCGATGGCGATGGAGTTGTCGCTCTTCTCCTCGAGCGCCTTCAACTCCTCCGGGGTGAACAGGACGTACTGATTCTTGGAGAATTCGTACCCCTTCACCATCTCGTCCTTCGGCACCACCACGCCCTCCCGCTCGCAGATGTACTGCTGCTTGAGGCGAGAGCCGCAGTCCTTGTGAATCCAGTTGAAGGAAATGGTGCTGGAGGATTCACTCGAGGAGTAGAGCTTGACCGGCACCGATACGAGACCGAAAGAGATCGTCGCCGATCCCATCGCGCGAGCAGCCATGTTTTGCCGTTTCCGTTGCAGGGTGTCCGGTGTACGCACTAGAGATAAGAACGCCTCGGGTCCCGAGGCAATACGCTGAACGCTGGTCGTCCATCATCCTGGAAGCGGAGGACGAGCGATGACGAGCCCTGGAGACACTCGGGATGTGCGAACGGAGGGGGCGGCCGAGCCGGACCCCGAGGCACGTAAACTTTCCGTTCAGGTCGGGCAGGACCAGGTATCCGCGCTGCTGCTCGCGCCGAGCGGGCCACGCGCCCTCTTCGTTTACGGACACGGCGCGGGAGCGGGGATGGCGCACCCGTTCATGGAAGCCAGCTCCCGAGCGTTGCTCGCCCGCGGAATCGCCACCTTTCGCTACAACTTCCCCTACATGGAGCGGCGCTCCGGTGGCCCCGACCACCGCGCCGTGCTCCTCCGCACGGTGCGCGCCGCGGTCAATGCGGCCGCGGCGGAGCTCGCCGGTACTCCACTGCTCGCGGGAGGCAAGTCGATGGGCGGCCGCATGACCTCCGAGGCCCAGGCGGAATCCCCGCTTCCCGGAGTGGAGGGGCTGATCTTCGTCGGCTTCCCTCTGCATCGGCCCAAGCAACCGAGCACCGAGCGCGCCCGACATCTATCGGACGTCGACCTACCGATGCTCTTCCTGCAAGGCACTCGCGACGAGATGGCGGACCTCGAGCTGATCCGAACCAGCGTTGGCGACCTCGGACCCAGAGCGACCCTGCACGTGGTCGAAGGCGCGGATCACGGCTTCAACGTCCTCAAGCGCTCCGGCCGGGATCATGCGGCAGTCCTGGAGGAACTGGCGGACCAGATCGATCGCTGGGTTCGCGAGGTGATCGGCCGCTGATCGCCGGCGTCGACCACCGGCCACAGATCGTCGGCTACCGAGCATCGTTGCTGACCAACGGTCACTGATCCTCGGCCGAGGTCGCGACGGTAGGCAACGCTCTTGCCGAGGCTGCGTCTCAACCCCACCACCGTTCCATCAACAAGCGAGGGGCGCGTGCGAATCGCCAGGAGACTCGGGCGGGGCGGGATCCTGACGGACCGCGAGCAGGAGCTTCGGGCGCGCGAGCAGGAGCTGCTGCAGCGCCTGGCGGACGCGCTGGAAGCATTTCAGCCGGACGTTTCCGAAGACGACTTGCGCCATTTCCAGCAAGCGCGGGCACAGCTCGATCAGCTCTTCCTGCTCGTGATCGCCGGCGAGTTCAACTCGGGCAAATCGAGCTTCATCAACGCCCTGCTGGGTGAGCGCGTGCTCCCCGAAGGCGTTACGCCCACCACCGATCGCATCAACCTGCTGCGCTGGGGGCCCGAGGTAAGCGAGCGCGCCCTGGAGCCCTATCTGCTGGAACGAACCCATCCGGCCGAAGTCCTCCACGAGCTCAACATCGTCGACACGCCCGGCACCAACGCCGTGGTGCGCCGGCACGAAGAGCTCACCCGCGACTTCGTGCCCCGTTCCGACCTGGTGCTCTTCGTCACCTCCGCGGATCGCCCCTTCACCGAGAGCGAGCGCCAGTTCCTGGAGCAGATCCGCTCCTGGGGCAAGAAGATCGTCCTGGTGATCAACAAGATGGACATCCTGGCGGGCGCCGAGGAGCTCCGTCAGGTAGAGGCCTTCGTGGCTGAGAACGCGACCGCGCTTCTGGGTCACACACCCGAGATCTTCGCGGTCTCCGCCCGGCGAGCGATCGAGGCCGCTCCGCTCGAAGACGATGCCGGGCCGCGGCGCGAGGGCAGCGGCTTCGCCGAGCTGGAGGAGTACCTGCTGCGCACACTCAACCAGGAAGAGCGCATCCGGCTCAAGCTGCTCAACCCGCTGAACGTCGGGTTGCGCCTCGCCTCGAGCTACAAGGAGGCGGCCTTCGAGCGCCTGAAGGTCCTCACCGAGGACATGGAGGCGATCGACAACATCGATCGGCAGATTTCCCGCTTCCATGAAGAGATGATGCGCGACCTGGCCCCCAGGCTCGGCCAGATGGACGCCCTGATCGTCGAGATGGAGAACCGGGGGAACGCCTTCTTCGAGGAGACGATCCGCATCGGGCGGATCAAGACCCTGCTGGACAGCGACGCCGTGCGCCGGGAGTTCGAGCGACAGGTGATCGCCGACACCCCGCAGAAGATCGAAAAGGCGGCGGGCGAGGTGGTCGACTGGATCGTCGAGCGAAACCTGAAGTTGTGGCAGGATATCCAGGTCTACATCGACCGACGCCGCCTGGAGCGACACCGGGACGGCCTGATCGGCGAGGTCGGCGGCTTTCAGTACAACCGCCAGGCGTTGCTGGACTCGATCGAGCGCCTCGCCGCGCGGGTGGTGGGCGGCTACAACCGGGAGGAGGAGGCGCGCAAGATCGCCAACGAGGTGCAGGGCACCTTCGCCGCCACCGCCCTGGCGGAGATCGGCGCGATCGGCCTGGGAACCCTGGTGGTGACCGTGGTCACCGGCGCGGCAGCGGACGTCACCGGGATCCTGCTGGCGACCGTCCTGGGAATCGGCGGCTTCTACCTCATCCCGCGCAAGCGCCGACAGGCGAAGGAGCGCTTCTCCGCGCGGCTGGCGGAGCTCCGACAGCAGCTTCGTGACTCACTGGAGCGGCAAGCGCACCAGGAGATCGCCGCCTCCGCGGAGCGTATCAACGAGACTATCGCTCCCTACCGCCGCTTCGTGGAGACGCAGCGAAGCCGACTCAACGAAGCGCGCGCCGCGCTGGTGGCCACCGAGGACGCCCTGCTGCGCCTGAAGTCGGAGATCGAGCGCGCGTGAAGCACATGTAGGGCGCGCCCTTGTGGCGCCAGCGCGATCGTGCGTTCCCACCGTCGGCATCGGGCAAATTGCCCGCACGGTTCGGGGGGGCATGGGCATGAGCCCGCTTTGCCCCCCGACGCCCGGCGCGGAACCCGCCCGTCGGGGCGCCCCCAACAGACCGACTCCCGCCGACGGCGCACCCCGCCCCGTGTTGGATGCTCGCTACGCCGGGCGCTCGGATATGCTGCAACGACGCCGCACGCTCCCCCCATCACCGTACCTAACAGGCACTTCCCACGTCGCCCACCATTGCTGTCTGCCCGCCGTGTCTGCCGCTCACCGCAGGCGCGGAATGGCATGAAAAATCCTTCGTCACGATTCTTCGCACCGGCCTCACGGGTCGCACGGCCTCCGCCCTGGCCGACCCCGGATCTGACAGCTCGCGGACCATCCGGCGGCGCTTGTCTGCGGCGCCGTGGCGTGAACTCGACGCGGCCCCCATGCACGCACGATCTACCCAGGTGGAAGCGACGGCCCCTCCGGGCGCCCGGTTCGTGGCGTCGGCCTCGGATGGCGTCTATTTCCCCGTGGCGGATCGTCGCTGGGCACGGCTGGATGCCAACGACCGGCGCTGGTTCGCGGACGAGGAATCCGCGCGGGCCGCCGGGTACGATCCGGCGCGGCTCGTTATTGCCGGTCTCGAGGAGTTCGAGATCGTCGCCGAAATCGGGCGCGGCGCGACGGCCACGGTCTATCGCGCTCGCGACCGGATCCTCGAGCGCGACGTGGCCATCAAGGTCGTCCACCGCTCCCACCAGGACGACGACGAGACCCTCGCGCGTTGCTTCCGGGAGGCGCGCGTGGTGGCCCGCCTCGATCACCCCGGCATCGTCTCCCTCTATTCGGTCCGTCGGCTCCCGTCCGGAGGACTCGCCCTGGTCATGGAGTACGTGCCAGGGCGGACTCTCCGCGACGTCATCCGTGAGGAGGGGGCGCTGCCGATCGACCGGGTCGACCGCGTCCTGCGCGAAGTCGGCGACGCACTGTCGGCGGCTCACCGCAAGGGCATCGTCCACCGCGACGTCAAGCCGCAGAACATCTTCCTGCAGGAGACGAATGGCCGCTGCCTGCTCGCGGACTTCGGTATTGCCATCCCGCTCGGCGAGGCCACCCGCATCACCCACGCGGGGGTGGTGATCGGCACGCCCGCGTACATGTCGCCGGAGCAGTTCGACGGCGATGCGGTCGACGGGCGCAGCGACCTTTACAGCCTCGGGCTGGTCGGCTGGGAGATGCTCACCGGGCGCTCTCCCTGGGAAGGCGAGAGCCTGTTCAACATCGTCTACAAGCAGAAGACCGTCCCGCTGCCACCGGTGGGCAGCGTGCGGCGCGGAGTACCGGCGCGCCTGCGCATCGCCATCGAACGCGCGCTGCGCAAGGACCCCCGGGAGCGCTGGGACAGCGTCGAGGAGTTCCTCGCCTGCCTGGACGGCAACATCCCCGGGCTCCGCTGGCGCGTTGCCTCCCTCCTCTTCTCCGGCCTCTCCCGCGAAGATCACCCCGCACCCGACGCACCCCCGGCGTCGATGGAAGCGGATGCCCCCACGGTGCGACTTCCTCGTAGTGGCAGTGCCGCCTTCGCGGCTCGTGCCGGAGTCCCGGGGGCCTCGCCCCGGCCTGGTGACGACACCGGGCTTCACCCCCCCGGCCAGCAGCTGGGTGCCCGGGTAGATCGCCCGCTGGTTCCCTCACGGCTCACGGAGGCAACGACGCGGCGTGGAGGAAGGCGACGCTGGGTGATGGTAGGCGGCGCCGCGCTGGCCGCTACCCTCGCGGGCGCCGCGGCCGTCGGGCTCCGCTGGCAGCTACCGTCCTGGCCAGGTACGCAGGAGCCCCAGCAGGCGGTAGAGAGCGTCGTTGCGCCGCCCATCGCAGCAGCACCCGCGGCCGCGCAGCCCGCGCTCGAGTTCCTCGGAAGGGGGCTCGATCCGGCAGCCGTCGGGCAACCGGGACTTGATACCGCGGCCATTGGCGCGGGTACGAATGCCCTTACGATCGACTTGGCGGGCGTCGGTGCAAACACGGCAAGCACGGAGGTTCCGCGGACCAACGGCGGAGTCGAGGGGACGACCGGAGAGGTGGCCAGCGGCGGTTCAGGAGCTACGATCCTGGTTGCGCCCGCGCCGAATCGAAGCGGGAACGCCGCGGAGGAGGCGTCGGCGGCGAGCGGAGTGACCGAGGCGGAAGTGCGAGGTGCGGCGGGCGCGTTCGGTGCAGCGGGGCGATCGACCGAGGTAGTGGCCGGCGCGCCCACGGCCGGAACGACTGCCGGTGCGCCGTCAGCCGGCGCAGCGACCGGGGCGCCGACTGCGGCGCAGCCAAGCGAGGCGCGGAACACGGCGCCGCCGCCGCCCATCCTGCCGCTGGATGATCGGCCCTCGCGCCTGGCCGCCGGGGGACTCCACAGCTGCGCGATCCTGGGCGGCGGTGCGGTGGCCTGCTGGGGCGGCAACGAGCGCGGCCAGGTGGGGCGCGGAATCGGTGCGCGCGAGGTGCTTCCCTTTACGGTCGACCTGGCGGCCGCGCCCTACACGATCGTCGCCGGCGGCTTCCACAGCTGCCTACTCGATCGCACCGGGGCCGTCTATTGCTGGGGCGACAACCGCCAGGGCCAACTCGGCAGCGCGGCCTCCGTGAGCAGCGGTCCGATCAGGATCGGAGAGCTGCGCTTCTTCTCGCTCGCCGCCGGGCTCTCGCACACCTGCGGCATCGCGCGCAACCGGGCGGCTTACTGCTGGGGCTCGAACGAACAGGGGCAGCTCGGCGTCGGGTCGACGGATCCTCAGGCGGGTCCGGTCCGCGTTCGTAGCCCCGAGCCGCTGGTCAGCGTCACGGCCGGATGGACGCACGCCTGTGGGCTATCCGCCCAGGGGCGGGCGTACTGCTGGGGCGACAATTCGCGCGGGCAGCTCGGCGACGGCACGACCACCCGCAGGACCGCCCCCACCCCGGTATCCGGCTCGCTTCGTTTCCGCTCCATCTCCGCCGGCAGCGGACACACCTGCGCCCTTTCCCTGGACGGCGAGGCGTACTGCTGGGGCCAGAACGGTGACGGTCGGCTGGGCGATGGTACCACCGGCGACCGCACAGTCCCGACCCGAGTCGAGACGAGCCTCCGCTTCGTCGAGGTGAGCGCCGGCGGGCGCCATACCTGTGCCCTGGCCAGCAGCGGTGCCGCCTACTGCTGGGGCCAGAACGGCTACGGTCAACTGGGAGATGGTACGTCGAACACGCAAACCCACCCCGTCGGGGTGGCCACTGACCTCCGCTTCCAGGCGATCCGCTCGGGAGGTTCCCACACCTGTGCTCTGGCTGGCGACGGCAACCAGTACTGCTGGGGCTTCAACATCGAGGGGCAACTCGGCGACGGGAGCCTCGCCCACCGCGCCACGCCGGTACCCGTGAGTCACGGACGGGACGCTTCCGGCTAGCTCTCTCGCACTCGCCTCGTCCCCCGACCCTACCGAGATGATCCGCGGCATACGGGAAGGTACACGCACTGTTTCCCGGCGGGCAGCGCACGCCAGCGTGCTCGTTCTCTCCCTTGCGCTGCCGGCCCTCGCGACGACCGCTAGCGCGCAGAGGCTGGCGCCGAAACCGCTGCTGGAGGGGGATGCGGTTGCCCAGCCGTGCGCACCCCTCCCACCGCCGTCGCTCATTTCGGCCACGGTGTCTGCGACCGTCGACTCCCTGCTCGAGGCGGGTACCCGCGCGGCAATCCTGGGCGACAACTACCACGCCGGGGAGCTCCTCCGCGAGGCGGCCGCACTGGACCCCGGCAACCCCCTCATTGCGTATCGTCTCGGGAGGATCTACGAGGAGCGCGGAGAATCGGATCTGGCAGTCGGGGAGTACTGTCGGTACCTGCAGGTAGCGCCTCAAGGGGCGGACGCTGCAGAGGTCGATGAGCGAATGCGCCGACTTTCGGCAACCGCAGCCGAGCGTGACCGGGAGGAGTTCGAGGCCGCCGCGAGCAGCGGGTTCCGCGCCCTCGAGCAGCGGCGCTACCAAGCAGCGGCGGCCGCCTTCACCCGGGCGCTTGCAATGCGGGTAGGTTGGGCAGCCGGCTACTTCAACCGGGCCCTGGCGCTCGCTGCCCTGCGCGACGACTCGGCGGCGGTCGCCGACCTGCAGACCTATCTCCAGTTGCAACCCGCGGCCGCCGATCGGCTCGCGGTGGAGAGGCAGATCGAGCGACTGCGCCAGGGCGACGCCTGGCGGCCGCGCGGTCTTCCCTCCCCGGGCGGAGTGTTCGCGGGCGGCCTCCTCCTTCCGGGCCTGGGGCAGTTCGTCACCCGCCGGCCGCTGGGAGGCCTGGTGGTGCTCGCCGGGGCGGTCGGAGCGGCCTACTGGGGGATCCGGCAGGAGACTGTAGTCCGCACCGAGACCGCGGTCGACCCCTTCGGGAACCCCTATGATTTCCAGGTACGGTCGCTGGAGCGTCCGAACCTGGCCATCGGCCTCGGCGTAGCGGCCGGGGTCGCGCTGATGGGCGCGGTCGAGGCGTCCCTCTACGCCCGCCGACAGCGGGAGCCGCCTCCTGACGCTGGGGGACCGCGGGCGACTGCCGCCGCTCGTCCACGGCTCCGTCTGATTCCCAACCATAATCAGACCGGGCTGGAGCTCGGTCTTCAGGTCCCCCTGCCGCAGGCGCGGCCGTAGCCGGGCACTTCGCACCCCATCTCCTCCCGTGCGGGACACCAGAACGCTGCGATTTGCGGCGGCCCTCTTCGCCACCCTGATCGGCGCCTGCGAGCTCGCCACCGAATCTGGCGACCCGAAGGTCGCCAGTATCCGGGTCGTCCCTCCCACCGCCACCGTCACCGTCGACGCCAGCGTTCAACTCTCCGCGATGATCGAGGACGACTCGGGGAATCCGCTCGAAGGGACCGTCCACTGGGCCAGCGAAGACGAGGCCGTGGCCACCGTGTCGGCGGCGGGGAACGTGACGGGCGTAGCCCCGGGGAGCGTGCGAGTCGCGGCGAGCGCGGGCGGGATCAGCTCCCTGGCTACCATCCAGGTCGAGCCCAAGCCGGTGGCGACGGTGACGGTTTCGCCGGCCGATGTCACGTTGACGGTGGGCGAAACGGAGCAACTGGAAGCCACGCCGCGCGCCGACGACGGGACCGTGTTGACCGACCGAGCCGTCGCGTGGTCGAGCAAGGAGCCGACGATCGTCGAGGTGAATGAGGATGGTATAGTGACGGCCATCGCGGCCGGATCGGCGACCGTCACCGCGACCAGCGAGGGAAAGACTGGTAGCGCGACCATCACGGTGAACCCGAAGCCGGTCGCCACGGTGGAAGTCTCCCCCGCTGGCGTAGCCCTGCTGATCGGCGAGACCCGGCAGTTCCAGGCCCGCGCGCTGGCTAGCGACGGCAGCGTGTTGACGGGACGCACCGTAGCCTGGTCCAGCTCGGCACCGAGCATCGTCGCGATCTCGGGCACCGGACTGGCCACCGCGCGCGCCGCGGGTACAGCCACCATCCGCGCCACCATCGAGGGGCGGGTAGGCACCGCCGCGGTCGCGGTCAGTCTCGCGCCGGTGGCTAGCGTAGAGGTCACCCCTTCGTCGGCCACGCTGGAGATCGGGAAGACTCAGACGCTGGAGGCAACCACGCGGGCCGCGGACGGAACCATCCTGAACGGCCGTACGGTGGTCTGGACGAGCGACGACGAATCGGTGGCCACCGTGACCAGCGCCGGCCTTATCCGGGGCGTCGGGGCGGGAGAGGCCACCATCACCGCCACCAGCGAAGGAAAGACCGGCAGTGCAACTGTCACTGTGGTGCCGAAGCCGGTCGCCACCGTCACCGTCTCACCCGACGAAGCGACGCTCACGGTCGGCGCAACGCAGCAGCTCACTGCCACGCTGCGCGGCGCCGATGGATCGACCCTTAGCGGGCGTACGGTGACCTGGTCCAGCAGCGACGAGGCCGCCGCCACGGTCGACGGAACCGGCCAGGTCACCGCTGTCACCGCGGGGAAAGCGACGATCACCGCCCGGAGCGAGGGACGCAGCGGTACGGCAACGATCACGGTGACACCCAAGCCGGTGGCCTCGGTGGAGATCTCACCGTCGGCAGCCACCCTGCTGGTCGGCGAAACTCGGCAGTTTGAGGCCCGGGCGCTGGCGAATGACGGCAGCGAGCTGACCGGTCGCGCGGTCACGTGGTCCAGCTCGGCGCCGAACATCGTCGAGATCTCGAATACAGGGCTTGCCACCGCGCGCGCCGCCGGCACCGCTACCATCCGCGCCACCATCGAGGGTCGGGTCGGCACCGCCGCGGTGGCGGTGGGGGTGCAGCCGGTCGCCACCGTCGAAGTAACCCCGACGAATGCCGCGCTGGAGGTCGGGCAGACCCGAACCTTCCAGGCGACCACGCGCGCAGCGAACGGAGCCGTGCTGACGGGGCGCGCCGTTGCCTGGTCCAGCAGCGACGAGACAGTGGCCACGGTCACCAGTGCGGGCCTCGTTCGGGGCGTCGGACCCGGCGAGGCCACGATTTCCGCCACCAGCGAAGGCAAGCGCGGCACCGCGACCGTCACGGTCAACCCGAAACCGGTCGCTACCGTCTCCGTCTCGCCGGACGAAGCCACGCTCACGGTCGGCGCCACACAGCAGCTCAACGCCACCCTGCGCGCCGGGGATGGCTCGGTCCTGAACGGGCGCGCGGTCGCCTGGTCGAGCAGCGACGAAGATGTCGCCACGGTCGACAATAGCGGCCGGGTCACCGCTGTGGCCGCGGGGAAAGCGACCATCACCGCCCGGAGCGAGGGGCGCAGCGGTACGGCGACGATCACCGTCATCCCCAAGCCGGTAGCGACGGTGGAGGTCTCGCCCGACGGAGCCACCCTGCTGGTCGGCGAGAAGCAGCAGTTCAGGGCGCGCGCTCTGGCGAGCGACGGCAGCGAGCTGACCGGTCGCCCGGTCACCTGGTCCAGCTCGGACCCGGACATCGTCGAGATCTCGAGTACCGGCCTGGCCACCGCGCTGGCCGCCGGCGCCGCCACCATCCGCGCCACCATCGAGGGCCGCGTAGGTACGGCGGGCGTGGCGGTGGGCGTTCCGCCAGTCGCCTCGGTAGAAGTCGTCCCCACCACGTTCACGCTGGAGGTCGATGAGACGCGGACCCTCGAGGCGATTACGCGTGCGGCGAACGGGTCCGAGCTGACCGGTCGCACCGTCGTCTGGACCAGCGACGATGAGGCGGTGGCCAGGGTTAGCAGTGAGGGGGTTGTGCGGGCCATGGGACCCGGGGCGACGACGATCACCGCCTCCAGCGAGGGACGAAACGGGACGGCCACGGTGACGGTGGTGCCGAAGCCGGTCGCGACCGTCTCCATCTCACCGGACGAAGCCACACTGATGGTGGGAGAGACGCGGCAGCTCAGCGTTACCCTGCGGGCGAGCGACGGGACGGCGCTCAACGGCCGCGCCGTCGCCTGGTCGAGCGACAGCCCCAATGTCGCCAGGGTGAGCGACACCGGGCTGGTCACAGCCCTGGGACCCGGCGAGGCGCAGATCACGGCGAGCAGCGAGGGACGCAGCGGCACGGCCACGATCACGGTCGCCCCCAGACCGGTCGAGTCAGTGGAGGTCTCGCCATCCTCGGCCACGCTCCAGGTCGGGGAGACCTTGCAGTTCACGGCGAGAGCGCTGGCGCAGGATGGCTCGGAGCTGGCCGGCCGAGCGGTCACCTGGTCGAGCTCCGCGTCGCAGATTCTCGAGGTCTCCGAGGATGGCCTCGCCACCGCGCACCTTCTCGGCGCCGCTACGGTTCGCGCCACGATCGAGGGGAAGGTGGGAAATGCCGGGGTGGCGGTCATCCCGAGGTCCGTCGCCAGCGTGGAGATCACCCCGGCTTCGCTCAGTTTGGAAGTCGGGGACTCAACTCAGCTTGAGGCCACCGCCCTCGATGACAACGGCAGCGAACTCCCCGGTCGAGCGGTGGAGTGGTCCACCAGCGACGAGGCGATCGCGACGGTAAGCACGAGAGGGTTGGTGCGCGGCGTAGCGTCGGGAGAGGCGACCATCACCGCGACCAGCGAGGGGCGGAGCGGCACGGCTTCGATCACGGTCGCTCCGCGGCCAGTGGCCACCGTGGCAGTCCGCCCCTCGGCTGACACCCTGTTCGTCGGCGAGAGCGCGTCATTCACTGCCGAGACGCGCGCAGCAAACGGTGACCTGCTCACGGGACGTCCCGTTGAATGGTCGAGCAGCGATGAAAGCGTGGCGACCGTCGATGACGGCGTGGTGACCGCCCTCTCGGCCGGCACGACCACCATCAACGCCTCCAGCGAGGGACGCAGCGGCACTGCCTCTCTGGGCGTGCTGCTTCCGCCGGCTCGACTGATCATCGTCAGCGGGAATGGTCAGATCGGGCGAAACAACCAGGCCTTGCCGCAGCCCCTGGTGGTTCAAGCCCTGGACACGAACAACGCCCCGGTTCCGGGGGTGACCGTGCGGTGGGGAGCCGACAACGGGAGCATTACTCCCACCGAAGCACGTACCGGCAGCGATGGCACTACCTCGGCCGCGTGGACGCTGGGAGCGGGCTCCCCATTGCCTCGGCAAGCGTGGGCAGAGATCACCGGTCTGCCGCGGGTGGAGTTCACCGTTACATTGGTCCTACCGCTCGGGCAGCAATAGTCCTCATCGAAGCTCACGCTGAGAAAAAATCCTCACGAGCGCCCGGCCGAGACCTGCCACGCCTCTGCTGCAATCCACCTTCGGACTTTATGGATCGGCCGCCACCGTGGAGGATAGGGTCGATCGCCGCAGACCCCGCCTCCTTTGGTCAGCCAGGAGACGCCGAAGGCCACCACCGCAATCGCTTCGAACCAGAAGACGTAGCTCGCGCTGCGTTCGGCGGCCTCGCTGAGGAGAAGCCTGGTGACCGGGATGGCCGCCACGCAGAAGAGCATGACGATGCCGCAGACGCGAAAGATGAAGTTGCGCTGCTCCTTCCACGGGTTCGGCGGAGCGGCGGGATCGGATCGGGTGAAGAGAAAGAGCGACATCCCCGCCAGCAAGATGAAGAACGCCGCCGAAGCGCCGAAGTGGATCCAGCCCACATAGTCGGGGTCCGGGGCGTAGGGGCCGGAGAACAGGGTGATGGAGTCCCGCAGCGGGGTCTCTGCTTCGGGAGCCTCGCGAGGCACCTCGGGAGTCGGGAAGAGAGCGACGAGGAGCGCGGCCACCCCCGCCAGGTTTGCGACCAGGTTGTCGATCTTCTCGTAGCCCTTGTAGCAGATGAGAAAGACGGCGATGGCGCAGACGGTCCCTACGAAGACGTCGCGCATACCGGTATGGAAGTAGGCGCTGATCGAGACCTCGATCACCGCGCGATCCGCGGGCGGCAGCCCCTGGCGAGCAAAGCGGTCGCGCAGGTTCTCCCCGATGACCAGCACGAAGGGTAGAGCCATTCCGATGATGCCGAGCGTCCGCCGCAGGGTTCTGAAATGGATCACCAGGGAGTCGTTCACTCCCCGCAAACCGCTTTCGTCGATCAGGTTCATCGCAGCATTCCACCGTGGCCAGGGTGAGGGACGCACCTGTCCATGACGGGGAAGGATGCCTTCCCCGCCCTCTGCCCTGACCGGGTCGATGCAATGCTATGGCCGGCAAGAGTCCGAAGAGAAACGAAAGCGCCCCGCCGCCTTCCCCGCGGCAGGGCGCTCTAGTGAAGCGGGTATGCCCTGATCACCCCTGGACCGGAACTCGATGCCTCGACACCCGCAGAGCGATAAAACACGCGCGCATGCGCACCGCGTCCCGCCCGCGGCTTCTAGCTTCTAGCTTCTATCAATCATCCCCCACTTCCACTTCCCACCGCCTCCTCCACTTCCGCACACAGCCCGAGCTCCACGTGAGCGAGATAGAACGATTCGGCGACCTTCTCCTCGGGCACACCCAGCACGGTCGCGATCTGGTCGAGGTTCAGCTGCTCGTAGTAGAAGAGCGCCAGCAGGGTACGGTCGGATTCGGAAAGCCGTTGGAGGTCGTACACCATCAGGGTGTGCGGCTTGGCCGACGGCGGAACGGACAGCTCCCTCGTGTGCATCACAGTTGACCTGGGTTCAGTGACCGAGTGCGCTCGCTTCGCGAGCCGCTCGGCGAGGCAGAGCCTGTGCCTTTCCGCGGCCGCTTGTGGTCGCAAACGATAAGCGAGCGACCTACATAGAGTTGCGGGCATCGTCCAATTGCCGTGCGAACTCTCACAAACATCTGTTGGGAGACGTTCTTGCCGTACACCCGGAAGATCCGTCCGGCTCATCTTGCCGACCACCCGAACCATCTTCTAAAAATTTAGTTGACGGCCAGTATGGCCGAGACTACTCTGGATTGAGTTCGATGTGCGGGCTCACCCCCCTGGAGTGAGTCGTGCCGGTTCGTTAACCGACGGTGGCCCTTCCCCGCGCTCCCACCTACGCCAGACAGCCGATGCATTGGATTTTCCGCGTCCTTGTCGCGAGCCTCGCGGCCCTAATCGTCCCTGCCGGCGCTGTGTACGCGCAGGCTACTACAGAGCTTCGAGGAAAAGTCGTGAACGAGGCGGGAGCGCCGGTCACCGGGGCCTCTGTAACCGCCCGGAATATCGCCGACACCACGCGCGTGGTGGGCGGCCTCACCGACCAGACGGGGGGCTTCCGCCTCACCCTCGCCCCCGGCTCGTACCGCTTGCAGGTCACCTACCTCGGGTATCGACCGCATACGCGTGAAATCTCGACGTCGGCCGGCGTGCCTTCGGTCGATCTCGGGTCGATCCAGCTCACTCTTGCCCCTGTGACCCTCGAGGGGCTCGAAGTGCAGGCGGAGACACCGCCGGTTCGTTTCGAACCGGATCGGACGATCTACCTCACCCGCGACATGCCCGCCGTGCAGGGAGGCGTGGCCACCGACGCGCTGCGCAGCGTGCCGGAGCTGGACGTGGACCTCGAGGGGAAGGTAACGCTGCGCGGAGCGAGCCCTCAGATCTTCATCAATGGCCGCCCCACCCCCATGCAGGGAGAGGCACTACAGCAGTTCCTCCAGCAGCTACCGGCCAACCGCATCGACCGCGTGGAGGTGATGCCCAATCCGTCGGCGAAGTTCGAGGCGGAAGGAGCCGGCGGCATCGTGAACATCGTGCTGAAGAAGAACGAGGGGTTGGGGCTGAGCGGCAGCCTTGGGCTCACCGCGGGAACCCGCGGGACCAGCGGCGGGTTCGGCAACCTCGCCTTCCAGGAGGGGCGCGTCACACTGTTCGGGAGCGGCTCGCTGAACTTCTACGAGAGCGAGAACTCCATGTTCGATCTGCGGCAGAACCTCCTGGCCGATCCCATCACCTTCCTTCAACAGGAAGGCGACTTCGGCAACCGCGGGCGCTTCAGCCACGTCGATCTGACCGTCGAGTACCAGCTCACCAGCAAGGCGACGGCATGGACTTCGGTTGCGGGCGGGGGATACGGCTCGGACTCCGACGGACTCACGACCTACACGGAGATGGACGAGCTGATGGCCCCGACCGAGCGCTACAGTCGGAATACCTCCTCCGACTGGCAGAACGACAACTACGATGCTTCCCTCGGGATCAGGCACGTCTTCGAGCAGGGCAAGCACGAGATCTCGGTCGAGGCCAGGCGCAGCCACAACGGCGGCGACACCGACGGGCGATACCTCCGGCAGCAGTTCGCCATCGACGGAGACCCGCTCAGCCTGCCGCCCGAGCTCATGATCGATGACCAGGACGAGGATCAAACGCGCACCTGGCTAAAGGCGGATTACGAACGGGTTTTCGGTGACACCCGCCTTCAGGTAGGCTATCAGGCGAACATTCAGAGCACCGAGAGCCGGCAGCTCCGCGAGACTTTCCTCGGAGAGGCGGAAGCGGAAGCAGTGGAAACCCTGCTGCAGGGCTACGACTACGAGGAGACCTTCCACCAGGGGTACCTCAGCCTCAGCCAGAGCCTGGGCAAGTTCTCGGTGCAACTGGGCGTTCGGGCTGAGCTCGCCAACACCGATTTCCTGGAGCCGACGACCGGTGAGAGCTTCGGGAACGAGTACTCCAGCATCTTCCCGAACGTGAACCTCGGCTACGACCTGGGCGGCGGGAAGCGGCTGGGGCTGAACTATTCCAAGCGGATCCAGCGCCCCTGGGTCTGGTACCTGAACCCGGTGGACTACTCCAGCGATCCCACCACGCGACGGGTCGGCAACCCGGAGCTGAAGCCGCAGTACACGCACTCCTTCGGGGCCGACCTGACCTGGATGGGCACGCTGGGAACTCTACGCTTTGCGCCGTTCTACCGGTCCACGGTGGACAGCTGGGGGCAGATCACCCGTGCCAACGAGGAGGGCGTGCTGACCACGACCTGGGAGAACGTGGCCTCCATGAAGAGCTACGGAGCTCAACTCAGCGCCATGCTCCGGTCCACCGGTCGCCTCAGCGGGAACGTCGGGGTCGGTCTGTTCCGCGAGGACCGCGATGCCAGCAACCTCTCCACCGACTACTCGGGCAAATACTTCCGCTACAACGCGAACGGCAACCTGATGGTGGCGCTCACCGAGACGCTCAACCTGCAGGGGATGCTGTGGTACAACTCGCCGCAGGACCTGCCACAGGGGAGGCGGTCGGCGTTCGTGATGACCGGGATCGGCGCGCGCCTGCAGCTCTTCGACAACAAGGCGACACTGAACCTGCGGGTGGAGGATCCGTTCGAAATGGCGCGTTACGACTTCAAGATGCGCGATCGGACCCACACCCAGATCGCGCGCAACAACTACAGTATGCGGAGCGCCTCGATCAGCCTCTCGTACAACTTCGGGCGCCGCCCCAACTCGGCGCGCCGGCCGAGCATCGACGAGGCCCAGCCGCCCCAGCCGCCGATGGACCCGACGCCGGTGCCGATGCCGTAACGATGAACGACGAATTACGAATTACGAATTACGAATTACGAATGACAAATATTGAATCTTGAATTTTGAATTTTGAATTGACGGCCAAACCGTAGAGGGTTGGTGCAGAGGAAAGTTCTCCGCGCCTTCAGTGGTTCCCCTGTCAGCGCTCTAAAAATTCGTAATCCGTAATCCGTAATCCGTAATCCGTAATCCGTAATCCGTAATCCGTAATTCGTAATTCGTAATTCGGATAACGGATAACGGATATCGGATAACCCCTTCAGTATATGTACACCGCCGTTCCCACCGGCACGCGATAGTACAGGAACTCCAGATCTCCATCGCGCATGCGGATGCAGCCGTGGGTGGAGGCGTTGCCGATGGAGGTCTTGTGGGGCGTGCCGTGGATCATGTAGCCGTCGCCGAGGTCGAGCTTGTAGGCGCCCAGCTCTCCTTCGATTCGCCGGTTGGCAGTCCCATGCGGGGGGATGAAGAGGGTGTCCCCGAAGGCGACCTCCTGGTCCGCGGGCAGGAGCTCGAAACGGCCGTCCGGATAGGCCCGCCCGATCCGGTCGCCGCGGACTACCAGCCGGCTTCCATCCAGGAGGAGGGCGCCCGTATCCGCGGGCAACTGCAGCAGCACGAGCCCGCTGTCCCGCGCCAGCTCCACGTAGTGCCAGTCGGGTGGAACCCAGGCCGGGTTCTCCTGCTTACTCACCACCCGCCGCACCCCCCGCGGCGTCGAAAAATCCCACACCTGGTCTTCGTGGTGCAGGCGGCTCCCCTTACCGATCGCGATGGGTGCGATCCGGAGCGTGTCGGTGCCATCCATCCAGAGCAGCAGGCGCTCGCGGAGGGAGATGAGGATGCGGGATCCGTCAGCCGCGTGCGCCTCCGCCCGCACCCGGGAGGAGAGGGTATCCTCCGGCTCCGGCGGCAATGATTCGTCGAAGAGCTTTACCTCTCCGAGCACCTCTCCCGGAAGAAGAGGCGGTGGGTCTGCGAGCTGCGCCGTGGCAGCCGCAGGAAGCGCAACCAGGAGCACGACGATGCGAGACGCCGTTCCTACCAGCATCTGTAACCTCCTGAGGGACTTCTCTCCCGGTGACGCACAGGGCCTCAGCCCCGCAACTCGAATCAAGCAAGGGAGTCATGAAGGCGCAATAGTTGCACCGATACCGCGCGCCGGCCGCCGACCGGCCGGAAACCGCAATCGCAGACCGAACGGGAACGCAGGAAAACCGGGAGGGCGACGATGACACGGAAGATGACTCCTCTGGCTGTCCTGGTGTCGGCTCTCTTGTTTGGGGCCGCCACGACCGCAAGCGCACAGGTGCCCACCGAGCAGCAACAGGACACCGCCATGGCCGGTCAGCAGGACACCGCTGCGGTCGGCCAGCCGGATCTACAGGGGCAGCAGCCGGGCATGCAAGGCCAGCAGCCGGGAATGCAGGGCCAGCAGCCCGCCCAGCAACCCGGGCAGCCGGTGCCATCCCAGGCGCCACAGCCCGATCTCCAGGACCCGAACGCGCCGACTCTGCAGCCGGACACGGGTGCCGAGCCGCTCGACGCGCAGGGAGCGGAGCAGGAACAGCGCGACATGCCGATACAGAAGGACATGTAACGGCGACCCTCGCGTCGGCTGTTCCGACGGGATGACACGAGGCGCGAGGCCCCCGGCAGCCAGGGGCCTTGCGCCACATACCTTCATCCATGGCTCGGCAACTGCGTAGCGCAAGGGCGATCACTCCTGCAGCTCGTTGCGCAAGGCGGTTGCCTCCGCCAGACCCGTGGCGATCTCCGGGACGACGATCCCCCGCTCCACATAGATTGGCAGCGCGGCGGCCCGCAATCGCGGCAGCGAGCGCGCAAAGACCAACGCTCCAAGCACACAGATCGAGCCCCCCAGGAACAGGGTCCACGGCACGCCGATTCGCGCGGCCAGGGCGCCTTCAGCGAGACTTCCAAATGGAGTGGTGCCGAGGATGGCCATGCCGTAGAAGGCCATCACCCGCCCTCGCATCTCCTCACGCACTAGCGTCTGCAGAATCGTGTTGCTGGATGCCGACTGGATCATCCATCCAGCGCCCACCAGAGTCAGGCAGAGCAGCGACAGCGGCAGCGAGCGAGATAGGGAGAAGGCGCACAGGCCCAGCCCGAACGTCGTCGCCGCGATCGGGACCAGCCGACCCAACCCCAGAACGCCGCGCCGAGCGGCGAGAAAAAGCGCCGCAGTCAGCGCGCCGACCCCGGCTGCGGACATCAACCAACCCAGGGTATTCGCGCCTCCACCCAGGACCTCGCCCGCCATCACCGGCATGAGGACGACATAGGGCAGCCCAGTAAAGCTCACCAGCGCGAGCAGGAGGAGGATCGCCCGCAACGGAGGCAACCCGAAGGCGTAAACAAATCCTTCTCGCAACTCCTCCAGCACCTGCTTGCCGCGCTCCGGCAAAGACCGTCGCACCAGCTTCATCGCCAGCAACGACCCGATCACCGCCACGTAAGAGAGCGCGTCGATCGCAAAACACCATCCCTCCCCCACCATTGCCACCAGGATGCCGGCTACCGACGGCCCGATCAGCCGGGCGGCATTGAACATCGACGAGTTCAGCGCGATGGCGTTCGGCAGGTCCTCCGGCCCCTCCACCATCTCCACCACGAACGACTGCCGCGCCGGGGTGTCGAAGGCGTTGATCACCCCCTGGACGAGCGCCAGGACCACGATGTGCCACACCTCGATCGCCCCGCTCAACGCAAGGAGGGCGAGCACCGAAGACTGCAGCATCGCTGCCGCCTGGGTCGCCAGCAGAACCCGATAGCGGTCCAGCCGATCGACCCAGACACCCGCAAAGGGACCGAGGAAGAAGGAGGGGATCTGTCCGGCGAAGCCGACGAACCCCAGGAGGGCGGCCGAGCCGGTAAGCCTATAGACGAGCCAGCTCATCGCCACCCGGTTGATCCAGGTGCCGATGAGGGAGGTGCCCTGCCCGATGAAGAAAAGACGGTAGTTCCGGTGCCGGAAGGCGCGCAGCATATGGCCGAGGCGTCGCCCGCCAGCCCCCCGCCGATCACTCATGAGCCGCGATTGTTGAAACTCGGTTGTCTCGCGTCGTGTTCATTCTCGAAGTAGTTTAACCCTCCACCCACGCCCGTCCCCGCCCGCGGCATGAATACCCGCGTATGCGGGCGCGCCCGGACCGCCCTGAGTCGCTCGACCGCACCCATGAACCGGCTCGCCTTCGGCCTTGTCCCGCTGCTCGCCCTGCTCGCCTCCTGCGCTCCCACCTCTCCCGACGAGGGCTCGGCCGGAAACGGCGCACCGCTCTCCCGGTTGCGCGTGGAAGGGAACCGATTCGTGGACGAGTCCGGCGCGACCGTGGTGCTGCGGGGCGTCTCCTTCTCCGATCCCGACCGGCTCGAGCGGGCGGGACACTGGAACCGGGAGTATTTCCAGGCGGCGCGTAGCTGGAACGCGAACGTGGTCCGCTTTCCCGTTCACCCGAAGGCGTGGAGACAGCGGGGTGAAGCGGAGTACCTGGCGCTTCTGGACCAGGGCGTCCAGTGGGCCGGGGAGCTGGGGATGTATGTGATCATCGACTGGCACTCCATCGGCAGCCTCGCGGCCGAGCGCTTCACCCGCGACATCTACGAGACCACGGGCGAGGAGACCTTCCACTTCTGGGAGACCATTGCCCGCCGTTACGCGAGCAATCCGGTGGTAGCCTTCTACGAGCTGTTCAATGAGCCGACCACCAATGGCGGCGAGTTCGGCGCCGAATCGTGGCCGGAGCACAGGGCGCTGATGGAGCAGATGATCATGGTCGTGCGCGAGCACGACCGGGAGGCCATTCCGCTGGTCGCGGGGTTCGACTGGGGCTACGACCTCACCCCCGTGGCCGCTGATCCTGTCGCCCTGCGTGGAGTCGCCTACGTCACCCATCCCTATCCTCAGAAGCGGCAGCCCCCATGGGAGCCCCAGTGGGAAGCCGATTGGGGCTTCGTCGCCACGGACTACCCGGTGGTCGCGACCGAGTTCGGTTTCATGGACCCGAACGGTCTCGGTGCCCACATCCCCGTGATCGGCGACGAGACCTACGGGGAGGCGATCATCGACTTCTTCGAGGCGCGCGGGATCTCGTGGACGGCGTGGGTCTTCGACCCGAACTGGTCGCCCCAGCTCATCGAGGACTGGAGCTTCACACCCACTCGCCAGGGAAGATTCTTCCGCGCAAAGCTGATGGAGCTCAACAAGACGCGCTGAAGGTGCCCCGGCTGCCCAGTTCATCCTTGTCGCGCGAACCGGCGGGCACAGTCGTCGCGCGCGATCACGCCCACGATCAGGGCATTCACCCTCAAACCCCAGACCGTCCCGTGATGAGACCGATCTGCACTGCCAGCGCCCTCCTGCTGCTGGCGACCCCCGCCGTCGCGCAGAGCGGCACCGTCTTCGATGACCTGTCGCTCGAGAGCCGCATCCTGCAGGGTGAACGGAAGTATGCCGTCTACCTCCCTCCCGACTACGAGACGTCGCAGCGCAGTTACCCGGTGCTCTACCTGCTGCACGGGGGCGGAGACGACCAGGCCGGATGGGTGCAGTTTGGAGAGGTCCAGCACATCGCCGATAAGGCGATTCGCGAGGGGATCGCCACCCCGATGATCATCGCAATGCCGGACGCGAGCGCCGGCCGGCGCGGCTACTTCAACGACGTGAGCGGGAAGTGGCGCTACGAAGACTTCTTCTTCGAGGAATTCATCCCCCACATCGAGCGCACCTACCGCGTGCGGAGCGATCGCCGTTACCGGGCCGTGGCAGGGCTTTCCATGGGAGGAGGAGGGGCCTTCATGTACGCGCTGCACCGGCCGGACATGTTCTCGTCCGCGGCTCCGCTCAGCGCGAGCGTCGGTCCCCTGTCGCTGGAAGAATTCCGCCAGCGCCTGGCGAGGACCGATCCCGATGTCCGGCCCGACGATCCGGCCGTCGAAGCGTATTACCACCGCCATAACGCGCTCTCCCTGATCGAAGCGCTGCCGGAAGACCAGCGCGAAGCCGTTCGCTGGTACATCGACTGCGGCGACGACGATTTCCTCTACGAGGGTAACTCGCTGGTGCACATCGCCATGCGGAAGAAGGAGATCCCGCACGAGTTCCGCATCCGCGACGGCGGCCACACCTGGACCTACTGGCGAGAAGCGTTACCCGCCGTGCTCGAGTTCGTCTCGCAGGCATTTCATCAGTACTGAGAGGCGGGAGCACGACTGATGTTGCAACGGCGGAGAGAGCGCCTCCATCTCCGGTGGATGGTTGCGAGGTGAATGGCTATGGCCTGCGACCGTTGCGGGAGGGATCTTGCCAGCCTCCGAGGCGGGACCTGAACTTGCTGAGAGTCGGCCAAACCTATCGGGAGGACGAGAGATGAGCTCGAGTTCGAAGCCGGTCTTCCGCAAGCTCGACCGGGAGGAGTGTGAGGCGATCCTCACTCGCAATCACGTGGGCCGGATCGCCTACGCCCGCGGAAACCAGATCGACATCGAGCCGGTCCACTACGTCTACCGCGATGGCTGGATCTACGGGCGAACCTCGGTCGGGCGGAAGATCGAGATGACCGGATACTCGTGGTGGCCGGTCGCCTTCGAGGTCGATGAGGTGGAGGGGCTGTTCCAGTGGCGGAGCGTGGTCGTGCACGGAGGGTTCTACACGATCCCGGCCACGGGTGTCGATTGGGAGGTGCAGGAGTGGCAGCGCAGCGTGGAGCTGTTACGCACCCTCATCCCCGAGACCTTCACGGAGGAGGACCCGGTCGCCTTCCGCGACATCGTCTTCCGCATTGCGGTGCAGGAGATCAGCGGCCGGGAGGCGGTGAGCCCGGATGAGAGTGCGAGCTGAGCTCCGCTAATCCTGGGGAGATTTTGGCGGGACGAGTAGAACCATTCCCCGCGCTCTCTGCAGGAGCTGACGCGACACGGTTCCCAGCAACACCCGACCGATATAGCCGTGCCCGTGGCTCCCGGCCGCGATCAGGTCAACGTTGAGCCGGCTCGCCAGCGCCAGCAGCTCCTGCACGGGATCTCCCTCGCAAACGACTCGCGCGACGTCCACTTCCCGGCCCCCGCTCAGCCCATCGGCGAGCTCGTCCAGGCACGCTTCCGCACGGCGTCGATACTCGGTGCGCCACTCCGCCAGGCTGGGAAACGGACCCACCTCCGCTGCGGGCCACATGACGTGGGCCAGGATGATGTGCGCCGGCTGGCTCATCACCGAGAGCGCCGCGCGGGCCGCGCGCAGGCTGTGTTCGCTGAAGTCGATGGCGACCAGGGCCCGCGCGGGCAGCGCGACCGTGTCGGCGGGCACCGCCAGGACCGGAACGGTAGTGAGGCGGACGACCCGCAGCGCGATGTCACCGCCGCGCCATCGCTCGGCGGGCACGGCCGGGCCACTCCCGACGAGGATCAGCTCCGCGCCGACTGCCGCCGCCCTCGAGGCGATGGCCGCGGCCGCATTCCCCGCCTCGACGCTGACGCTCCAGCGATCGTCTGCCTCATAGCCCACTTTCGCCAGTTGGTCGAGCACGCTGCGGCGCACTGCCTCCCGCTCGATCATGTCGTACAGTGCATAACCCTCCGGATAGTCACCCACTCCGGGGACCGGGTAGCGTGGCACCGGCCGCGCCACGGCAACGACCTCGACTGGCTTCCCGTTCTCGCGCGCCAGCATCAGACCGAGGCGCACCGCGCCGTCCGCGCCCGCACCGCCGTGGGTCGCGATCAGGATCGGTCGTTTCATCTCCTACCTGCCTTCGAGTGGCCCGGTCGACCGCGGGAGCGGTCGGCGACTCCGCCGAGCGAAAGGTGGTGCGCGGCGAGCGCGGGCAACATCGGTGGAATCCCGGCGCGTCTGTGGGGAACCCCTGGATTCGGTGTAGGAGCGCCTATGGAGGCGGCGCATGGGCGATTCGGCGCGGTGCTCACCACCCTACGGCTGCGCCCTCGAGTCCTGGCAATCTGCGCCAGGCCACACGGAAGGCGGTGCCTGGAAGCGCTTCATGTCGTCCCGATACCGCGCTTGTGGCGGTACGCCGCGGACGGTGCGCGTCACCTCCCGCGCTGATGCTCATGCGGTTGTGCGCGAGCGGTTCCGCGCCCGCCGTGTTCAACTTGTGATGCCTCATGCGCCTCCACGGTCATCAGGTGCACGGCGGTGGTCATATGTTTAGTCGCGAAATCAGTGGCCTAGCAGTTGCCTTTTCGCCCATCTGTTCTGCCCAAGCCTACCATTCCCACGCCGGACTACTTCGGCAATGTCGCACGCCGAACCCGCGAAGGCACGGTCCCGGTCTCCTACCTCGCAAGAGCGGCTCCCTGCATACCCGGGATCTACTCCCGGACGTTGTTTGCTCTGCGGGAGCTCCAACGGGCCGATCGTAGCGTATGAAGCAGGCTACTATGGGCGAGCCTGTTCGTGCGGCACGGTCTACATCGATCCTGAGCCGCCGCCGGAAGCGGTCGACCCACGAGAGGACCACCATATCGAGGCCTACTACGTATTGCCGGCCCACCTGCGACTGAAATGGGTCGCCCAATGGAAGCCCGCGGGTCGCCTACTGGAAGTGGGCTGCGGCCCCGGACATTTCCTCGCGGCGGCAATGGCGCACGGATACGAGGTCGCGGCCGTGGAGCCGAACGCCAGGTGCGCCGAAGAAGTCTTTCGACGCCTGCGAGTGCAGGTAGAGCAGGCCTTCATCGAAGAATGCAGCCAACCAAAGGCCAGCTATGACGTAGTCTTCCACGTCGACCTGCTCAGTCACTTTCCGGATCCGATCAGGGCGCTCAAAGCAATGGCGAGCCTGCTTCGCCCCGGTGGAGTACTCTGTTTCGAGGTAGGTATCTTCGCCGGACTCTCGCCTC
>DASVBS010000086.1 GCA_036375715.1 Longimicrobiaceae bacterium
AGCCCAGCCGCGGTAGACCCGTCTCAGCCCAGCGGCACGTTCGTCTGCGGCCGCGCGAGCGCGAGGTACGTCAGGGCCGCGAGCGCCGCCCCGGCCAGCGGCCCGAGCACCGGGATCCAGGCGTAGCGCCAGTCGCTGTCCCGCTTCCCGCCCGGCATGGGGACCAGGGCGTGGACGATCCGCGGGGCGAGATCGCGCGCAGGGTTGATGGCGTACCCGGTGGTGCCCCCCAGCGAAAGGCCGATCACCAGGACGAGCAGCCCGACGGGCAGCGCATCGAGCGCCCCGAGCCCCACCTCCGGGGTGGCGAGGAAGAGGACGCCGAGCACGAGAACATAGGTCCCGATCACCTCGGAGATGAAGTTCGAGGGAGCGTGCCGGACTGCCGGACCCGTCGAGAAGGCGGCCAGTTTCAGGTCGTTGTTCTCCGTCAGGCCCCAGTGCGGGTGATACTGCACCCACACCAGGAACGCCCCGAGCATACCGCCGATCATCTGGGCGAGGAGGTAGACCGGTACCCGCGCCATCTCGAACTCCCCTGCCAGCGCCAGCCCAAGCGTCACCGCCGGGTTGATGTGCGCGCCGCTGAAGCGGGCGGTCATGAAGACCGCCACGAATACTGCCATTCCCCACCCCCAGGTGATCACGATCCACCCACTTCCCTCTCCCTTCGTCCCGCGTAACACCACATTCGCCACCACTCCGTTGCCCAGCAGGACGAGGACGGCGGTTCCGATCAGCTCCGCGACGAATTCGGTCATGGCGCAGTCAGCAGGTGAGTGTGGAAGCTTCGGTGACGGCCTCTACAGCAGATACCACGCACTGATCCCGGTTGCCACCTGGCGCGGTAGCGCCGCCCAAGGTAGCGTCTCGTCCCTCGGCACGCGAGCGTCCCCGGAGCCCAGTCCGTCGGCAACATTCGGAGTTCAGGTGGGCCCGCCCTTCGGTGCGGCCTCTGATTTGTGATTCGGATTTCGCCGCCCTACCTTCTCCGACCAGCCCATCTTCCACATCCCGCTCACACGAGAGGCAGAGAATGCAGCGCATCCTTGCACTGGATCAGGGAACTACCAGTTCCCGCGCCATCATCTTCGACGAGCACGGGCAGATCCTGACGGTTGCCCAGCGGGAATTCCAGCAGATCTATCCAAAGCCCGGGTGGGTGGAGCACGACCCCAACGAGATCTGGTCGACCCAGGCAGGGGTGGCGACCGAAGCAGTGGCTCGGGCGGGAATGCGAGCCGAGGACGTGGCCGCGATCGGGATCACCAATCAACGCGAGACGACCATCGTCTGGGATCGCAACAGCGGAGAGCCGGTTTACAATGCGATCGTCTGGCAGGATCGGCGGACGGCCGCGCACTGCGATCGCCTGAAGGCGGAAGGACGGGAGGAGATGGTCAGGCAGAAGACCGGCCTGGTCATCGACGCCTATTTCTCGGCTACCAAGGTGGCCTGGATCCTGGACAACGTGGAGGGTGCACGCCAGCGCGCGGAACGTGGCGAGCTCGCGTTCGGCACGGTGGACTCGTGGCTGATCTGGAAGCTCACCCGCGGGCGGACCCACGTGACCGACGTGACGAATGCCTCCCGCACCATGCTGTACAACATTCACACGAATGAATGGGACGACGAGCTGCTCCAGCTCCTGAACATCCCGCGCAGCATGCTGCCTGAGGTGCGCTCGTCGAGCGAGGTGTACGCCCACACCGCGGGGGACATCTTCGCGCGCGAAATCCCCATCGCCGGCATCGCCGGAGACCAGCAGGCGGCTCTCTTCGGTCAGATGTGCACCGAGAAGGGGATGGTGAAGAACACGTACGGCACCGGTTGCTTCATGCTGCTGAACACCGGAACGGAGGCGGTGCCGTCCAAGAACAAGCTGGTCACCACCATTGCCTGGAAGATCGGGGATCGGGTCGAGTACGCCCTCGAAGGGAGCATCTTCGTGGCGGGCGCAGTGGTGCAGTGGCTGCGCGACGGGCTCCAGATCATCCGCAGCGCGCCGGAAGTGGAGCAGCTCGCGGCTTCGGTCGAGGACAACGGCGGGGTATACCTGGTCCCGGCCTTCACGGGCCTGGGCGCGCCGCACTGGGACCAGTACGCGCGCGGGGCGATTTTCGGCCTTACCCGCGGCGCGACCGCCGGACACCTCGCGCGCGCTGCCCTCGAGGGGATCGCCTACCAGGTGGCCGACGTGCTGCGAGCGATGGAGGCCGACTCCGGCATTGCCGCCTCGGAGCTGCGCGTCGACGGCGGGGCCGCTGCCAACAACCTGCTGATGCAGTTCCAGGCGGACCTCCTGCAGATCCCTGTCGTGCGCCCGCGCACGGTCGAGACCACGGCGCTGGGAGCCGCCTACCTGGCCGGCCTGGCGGTGGGCTACTGGGACAGCATCGACGCCATCCGCAGCCAGTGGGAGACCGATCGTCGCTTCGAACCGGCAATGCCGGCCGCAAAGGTGGAGTCGCTACGGCGCGGCTGGGAGCGTGCGCTGGAGCGATCCCGCGGATGGGAGCAAGAGGGGTAGGGGTGGCCCGTCGGTTCCGGGCGGCCCGTCACGACCGCGCCGCGACGCGCCCGGGGATTGCCCTGCGCGACGGAATCCGGCTTGCGGCCGGATCGACGATTCCACGTTCCCGTAGGGGCGCCCCTTTGTGGGCGCCCGCACGCGGATGTTGCGGGGCGGGCGCACATTGGCTGTCGCCCAGCGCGGCGGAAGGCGGCCTACGTGCACCGCACCCGCGAGCCCTCAGTCCGCCGGCAGCGTGCAGCGGAGCGCCGCCAGAGTAGGAGCCGAGTCCCGGTTCGCCGCCTCCGAGGTCATCCATACGGTGCCGTCGCTCCCCAGCACGATCGATTCGCCCTGCGGCTGCTCGACCATACCGAGCCCGACCACGATCGGGTCGGGCTCCCCGCTATCCCCGACCAGAGCCGAGGCGCGGTACAGGTACAGGTTGCGATAGCTGCGCACCGCGACCCACTTGCCGTCGGGACTGGCAGTCGCCGCACCGACGCGGTCCAGCTCGTCCTCCGGCTGCGGCAGGAGCTCGCGGACCCGTTCCATGACCACCACTCCCTCCGCAGCCGGCCGCGGGATGCGGTACAGCTCGATCGGCCCCTCGCGCCCCTTGGTCACGACGTAGAGGCTCCCGTCCGGGAGACGGAAGAGGCCCTCCGCGTCGCGCGGCCCATCGGGGTAACGCGCCTGAATCGTCGCCGCGACGCCTACCTGCGTCGCTTCCGGCCCCGGCTCGAGCACTTGGTGGATGGTGATGGTCTGCCGTTCCGCGTCGTTGTCGCCGATATCGCCGACGAAGAGGCAGCCTGCCCCATCGCACGAGCCGTTCTCGATGTCCTCCCAGTCGATCGCCTCCACTCCGTCCACCGAAACCCGTTGCACCAGCCGCCCCGCGGCGTCCACCGAGAAGAGCTCGGCGCGGTTCCCCGCATCGTTGTGCGTCCAGAACAGCTCGGGGCCACGGGCGCTACCAGCCAGTCCGCTGGTTTCGCGCACCTCCTCCGGCAGGTTGATCGGTGGTGCGGAAACGGTGCAGATCGAGCCCGCCTCCCGAGGCACTTCCGCCTCTGTCGACGCTCCATCTCGCTGCGCCTGCGCTTCGTCCCCGGCCCCGCACGCCCCGAGCGCAAGGAGGCACACAGGTCCCAGCATCCATCGTCCTTTCATGGTCTGCACGGGCGTTGGGGTTGTGGGCGATTTCGGTCGAGAAGTGGCTCCGGGCTCAGCGGGTGAACTCCAGCACGGCATCATCGTCGGCGATCACTACGCGCAGCCCATTTTCGGTGCGTGTTCCCTCGCGCAGCCGCTCCAGCTCGATCTCGTCGGGATCGTCGTCGGCCGGAATCGGTTCGCCGTCGTCATCCATGAAGTGAATGGTCTCCCCCTGGATGTGGTACCTGCCGTCCTCGGAATCCGTGTCGGTCGAGGTACTCTCGCCACAGATCTGCTGCTCCTGCGTCTCCAGCAACCATCGCCCGTCCGTGTTGAGCGTGAGGGTTGCCGTCTGTACCTCGTCGCGGCAATCGCCCGCCTGCTCCACCACCACGGGTAGCTCCTGCTCGCCAATCCGGGTCAGCCGATAGACCTCGGTGGCGCTCACCTGCGCACGGGCTTCCCCGGCACCGAAGGCTGCGAGGACCGCGAGTCCGCCGAAAACCATCATCGTCTTGTTCAGGCCAGACATTCGTGCCTCCTCTGCTCTGGGTTCCCGCTTCCACCCCGGGCTGCCGGTGATGGTGAGAGTGTTGAGCCGCTGCTCGCTTGGCTTGACGCTGCTGCCTCGCGCCTGTACTCGTGTGCAAGCCGGCCCTCCTCTCCTCCACTGCATGAGTGTAGCCATGAATCTGAACGAGATCTCCGCCCCGCTCACCACGCTGCTTTCGGAGCTGGTAGACGGCGCGCCGGTCACCGGCGCGTACATCCTGAACCGCGGCGATCAGGGGCTTCTGCGCTCGCTCGATCGCCTGTCCGCCGAGGCGGCGTCGTCGACCGCACATGGCGGAGCTTCGATCGCGGCGCACACGGACCACCTCCGCTTTGGTCTTTCGCTCATGAACCGCTGGGCCTCCGGCGAGGACCCCTTCGCCGATGCGGACTGGGGGGTGAGCTGGCGACGTACCACGGTGACTCCCCAGGAATGGGACGATCTGCGGACCGGTCTGCGAACCGAGGCGCATCGCTGGCTCGAGGCGCTGCGCCAGCGGCGGGAGCTGGACGAGATCGAGCTGACCGGCGTGATCGCGAGCATTGCCCACCTGGCCTATCACGTGGGGGCGATCCGACAGATCGATCGTGCGGCACGCGGACCGTCGGCGGAGGAGTCGAAGGCGAGCGGAGCGGGGGCGGCATGACGGACGCAATCCACCTGGGCGAGCTCGAGGAGAGGGCAGCGAAGCTGTTGCCCCGCATGGTCTACGACTACTACGCCGGAGGCGCCCACGACGAGATCACGCTGCGGGAGAACCGGACGGCCTTCCAGCGCCTCCACCTCCATTATCATGTCCTCCGTGACATAGCGGAACGTTCATTGGAGACGGAAGTGCTCGGCATGCCGCTCTCCATGCCGGTGGTGGTCGCGCCCACCGCCTTTCACCAGCTCGCCACGGAGGAGGGAGAGGTGGCTACCGCCCGCGCTGCCGCGCGCGCAGGCACGGTGATGACGCTGAGCACGCTCTCCACCCGCGCCATCGAAGATGTCGGCGCGGCGGCGCAGGGCCGTCTCTGGTTCCAGCTCTACGTGTACCGCGATCGGGAAGCCACGAGGGAGCTGGTCGCCCGGGCGGAGGCGGCGGGTGCGCGCGCTCTGCTGCTGACCGTGGACGCGCAGGTCTGGGGTGTCCGTGAGCGCGACGTGCGCAACAACTTCCGCCTGCCGGACGGGCTGCGCCTGGTGAATCTGGTCCCGCGAGGTAAAGGAGACTTCCCCGAAGTAGAAGGCTCCGGGCTCGCGGCTTATGTGGCCCGCACCTTCGATCCCTCGTTGAGCTGGGAGGATCTTGACTGGCTCTGCTCCCTGACTCGCTTGCCGGTGCTGATCAAGGGAGTGGTGCGCGGCGACGATGCCGCGCTGGCCATGGAGAACGGCGCGGCGGGGGTGGTCGTCTCCAACCACGGAGGGCGGCAGCTCGACACCTGCCCGGCGCCCATCACCGTGCTGGAAGAGGTCGTGCAGGCGGTCGCAGGGCGCGGGACCGTGCTGGTGGACGGCGGTGTGCGCCGCGGTACCGACGTGGTTAAGGCGCTGGCGCTGGGTGCCCGCGCAGTGCTGGTCGGCCGCCCGATCCTCTGGGGGCTCGCCACCGGCGGAGAGGAAGGCGCGTTGCGCGTGCTGGAGATGCTCCGCGCCGAGGTGGACCTCGCCATGGCACTGTGCGGGACCCGCACGGTGGCAGAGATCACGCGGGACCTGGTGCGACCCTGAACGCAAAGATCCTGGCGGCGGAGAGCAGTTCCGCCGCCAGGACTTTTTCATCTCACCGTGCAGGGATCTGGGGTTCCCCGGATCCGGAATTCAGCGTCGGTTCAGAACGCGGCCCAGGACGTCCACACAGAGCTCCACGTTCTCGGAGCGGGCGCTCTGCCCCATCAGGCCGATGCGCCACACCTTGCCGGCCAGTGGTCCCAGGCCGGCGCCGATCTCCAGGCCATATTCCTCGAGCAGCCGTCCCCGGACCTGGGCGTCGTCGACCCCCTCAGGCACCCGCACCAGGTTGAGCTGGGGGGACCGCTCCGCTTCGGGGACCACGAACTCGAGATCCAGTGCTTCCAGCCCTTCGCGAAGGGTGAGGTGGTTGCGACGGTGACGCTCCCAGGCGGCCTCCAGCCCCTCCTCCTGCAGCATCAACAGAGCCTCATGCAGACCGTAGAGGGCATTGATCGGCGCAGTGTGGTGATAGGAGCGCTTGGCGCCTTCGTTCCAGTAGCCCAGGACGAGGGTCAGGTCCATGAACCAGCTCTGCACCGGCGTCTTGCGTGACCGCACCTTTTCCAGCGCGCGCTCGTTGAGCGTGATCGGGCTCAACCCCGGCGCGCAGGAGAGGCACTTCTGGGTCCCGGAGTACACCGCGTCGATCCCCCAGGCATCCGTCTCCACCGGAGAGCCGCCGAGGGAGGTCACCGTGTCGACCAGCGTGAGCATGCCGGCCTCGCGGGCGATCGACGCGAGCGTCTCCGCGTCGGAGAGAACACCGGTGGAGGTCTCCGCGTGGACGAAAAACACGAGGCTGGCATCCGGATTCTGCCTCACCGCCTGCCTGAGCTTCTCCGGGTCTACCGCCCTTCCCCACTCGTCCTCCACCATCACCGGCACGCCGCCGCACCGCTCCACCATCTCCTTCAAGCGCCCGCCGAACACCCCGTTCCGACAGACGATGACCTTCTCGCCGGGCTCGACCAGGTTCACGACGCACGACTCCATCCCGGCGGTACCGGGGCCGGAGACCGGCATCGCCAGGGTGTTTCGCGTGCGGAACGTATAGCGCAGCAGCTCCTTGATCTCGTCCATCAGCCCGATGAAGGCCGGATCGAGATGCCCGATGGTCGGGCGGGCCATCGCCTGGAGTACGCGCTCGTGAACGTCGGAAGGACCCGGACCCATGAGGGTGCGGGTCGGTGGGTTGAAGGATCGGTTGGAGGTCACTTTCGACGCGTGGTTTCGAAGTGGAGGAGTGTAGGGCTGCCGCTGAGCGACGGTCGGCCCCGCTTCCAGGAGGGGGCGGCGCCGATCGAGGCATGCTGAGGCCTGTCCACCCGCCACCCCGCAGGCCGCATCATTATGCACCGCTCGGGCGGCGCCCGCCACACCACCCGAGCGATCGCGCGGTCCGCTCTTGTCCCCTTCAATCCGGCAGCGTCGTAGGCGAGATTCGCTCGAGCCGCAGGGTCAGGGTTCGACCGTCCTCGGCGCGATACTGCTGCTCGAAAACGGCCTCTCCGGTCGGCGTCAGGGTGAAGACTCCCTCGGCCACGGAGCGGAAGAGCTCATGGGAGATTCCCTGCCCCGCCAGTGCCTCCGGGGGAGGCGCCTCCAGGTCGACCCCCATCTCCTCCAGCTCCTCCTCCTGCCTCTCCGCCACGGCGGTGTCGGGGCTCTCCACCTCCCCCAGATACGCCGCGGGAAGGAGGGTGCGCGCATTCGGATCCGGCGGCTGAGTCCCCTCGACGAAGAAGACGGCCCTCCCCTCCACCGGCTCCGCGGCCTCCATCCGGCCGACGAGGTGTTCCAGCGAATCGAGCGAAGCCGCGACGAGACCGGTCAACGCATAACCGGTCGCGACCCCTGCCGAGTCGACGATCGGCGCCGCCGGCCTACTCGCGGTTCGCACGTAGTACCGTACCGTGTCATCGTCGAGCACCTGCGTCGCCGTGTACGTTCCCGCGAGAGGCGACTCCGGGAGCTCGGCTGCAATCGCGGCCTCGTCGCCGATCAGGGAGCGCGAGCTGGCCACGAGTTGCTGCACGCCGGCGAGCCCCCTCTGCAGGTTCTGGGCGGCGGCCGCCGCCCCCAACGCCGCCGCACAACCGCTCATCCCTCCACACGCCAGCACCACCACCGCCAGCACCAGGGCCCGTCCACGCGAAATGCCGGAAGTCATCACCTTCCCTCCGCTCGATTGACGCACGCGACGCCCCGCGAGGCGCACTTCTCTTCTCTACTTCTACCCAATTTGCCTGCCCCGGCCTGCAAGCTTCGGACTTCGCCGCTCAGTCCCCCTTGCGTTTCGTCCAACTATGGACTATACTGACTATGTAGTCCACAAATGGAGGATGACGATGCCTGGTGTAGCGGCGGACTGGAAGGCGGTAGATCCGGAGCGGGCGGGGGCGGCGGCCTTCCGCACCTTTGCTCGTATTGCCGAGGCGTGGAAGCTGAAGCCCGAAGAGCAGATGGTCCTGCTGGGGATTCCCTCGCGCTCGACCTTCTACAAGTGGCGTCAGTCTCCGCCGGCGCGCCTCTCGCCCGATCTGCTGGAACGCTTCTCCTACATCTTCGGCATCTATAAGAACCTCCAGGTGCTGCTACCGGATCCGGAGGCCGCCGACGCGTGGATTCGCAAGCCGAACGCCGCTCCCCTCTTCGGCGGCCGCTCCGCGCTCGACCGCATGCTCTCAGGGCGCGTGGCCGACCTGTACGTGGTGCGCCAGTACCTCGACGCGGAGCGAGGCGGATGGCCTTGAGCCCGGAGCAGGTGCCGGTCTCGCTGGTTCACTGGCCGTCCTGCTACCGCGTCATTCCCAGCCGCTTCCCGCCCATCCAGCTCTTCGAGCGGGTCGCCGACCCGGGGGACCTGGACGCGATCTTCGCCATCGAATCGATCACCAACGAGCGGCTGCGCGACGAAGTCGGGCTGCTCCAGCTGGTTCCTCCCGAGGATCGGGTCACCGGCGCGGGCGCGGGCTATCTGATGGCTCCGTTCACCCACGTCTCCCCGATCGGAGGGCGGTTCACCGACGGAACCTACGGCGCCTACTACGCCGCCCGCGACCTCTCGACGGCGATCGACGAGACTGTCTACCACCGCGAGCGGTTCATGCGGGCTACCCGCGAGGGCCCCATGGAGCTGGAGATGCGCGTACTGCGCGCCCGCCTGCGCGGCGAGCTGCATGACGTTCGCGGCATGGGAGACCAGGCGCCGGAGATCTACCACCCTGACGATTACACGGCCTCGCGCGCGCTCGGGCGCGCGCTGCGCGACCAGCGCTCCAACGGGATCGTGTACGACAGCGTCCGGCGCCGCGGTGGTGAGTGTGCCGCGGTGTTTCGGCCCCGCGTCCTCTCGCGCTGCCAGCAGACCCAGCACCTCGGCTACGTCTGGGACGGAGAAAAGATCTCGACGGTCTACGAGAAGAAGCTGCTGCGACGCTGAGGGGAGGAGAACGGCGTGGTTGGTCGAGGAGGCAGGGATCGCCACCCTCCGCACCTGCCGCTCCTCGGCTCCACGGATGGCGAGAATCAGCTCGACCCCGAGCTCGATGGGGACTGCGCGGCGGCCAGGAGAGGAAGGAGGCCGCGCTCCCTGGCAACGGCAGCGGCCTGCGTGCGGTTGGTGACGCCGAGCTTCGCCAGGATCGAGCTCACGTGGAACTTCACCGTGCGCTCGCTGACAAAGAGGGCCCGCGCAATCGACTTGTTGGAGCGGCCCTCGGCGACGAGCCGCAGTACCTCCGTTTCTCGGGCGGTGAGCGGATCGGGATCGTCGCGGACCTGACGCAGCAGCTTGGAGGCGATGACCGGCTCGATGAGCGATCCCCCCCCGTGGACCACGCGGATGGCGCGGAACAGCTCTTCGCGGGGTGCCCCCTTGAGCAGGTAGCCCTCTGCGCCAGCGCGAAGGGAACCCACGATCTGCTCGTCCCGGTCGAAAGCGGTAAGGACCACCACCCGTGCCCGGGGGAGCTCCCGCCGGATCCTGACGATCGCCTCCACCCCATCAAAGCCGGGCATCTCCAGATCCATGAGGAGGACATCGGGGCTCAGGCGCGCCGCCGCGGCCACAGCCTCCGGACCGCTCCCCGCCTCGCCGACCACCTCGAAATCGGGCTGCGTGCCGAGCATCGCGATCAGCCCCTCGCGCACGACCGGATGGTCGTCGGCTACCATGATCCGGATCGAGTCGCTCATGACGGCGACTCTTCCAGCGGGACGGCCGCGGTCAAGCGAGTTCCCTCGCCACGCGTGCTCTGCACGTTGAGCGTGCCACCGAGCAGTCGCATACGCTCACACATCCCGACCATGCCGAAGCCGTTCTCATCGTCGGAATGGGTCGGCAGGCCGCAGCTGTTTCGAGCGAGACCGATACCGTCGTCCTCGACCTCCAGCCTCACCTGCCGCACCTTGAACTCGAGGCGCACGGCTACCGTGCTCGCCTGGGCGTGGCGAAGCGCATTGGCCAGCGCCTCCTGCGCCACGCGATAGAGGCCGCTCTCGACAGCGGGGGGTAGCTGCATCTCGCTGCCGCTCACCCTGAAGGTCAGCCGTGGTCCGTCGGCCGACGCCCGCTCGCGGACAAGCTCCCGCAGCGCTTCGGAGAGGGAGCGGTTCTGGAGCGGACGCGGGCGCAGGTTCAGCACGGACCTGCGTGCATCCTCCAGGTTGCGGCGGGTCAACTCGAGCGCCTGGCGAACCGCCACCCGAACGCGTTCCGGGTCCGCCCCAGCCTCCAGCAGGGCGTCGGCCGTCTCGAGCTGCAGGGCAGTCGCCGCCAGGCCCTGCGCCAGCGTATCGTGGATCTCCCGCGCCAGCCGGTTCCGTTCCTCCGCCGCCCCCGCTTCCGCGCTCCGCTCGAAGAGCCGGGAGCGCTCGATGCCCAACCCCACCATGTCGCCAATGATGCGGAGGAGCCGGAGCTCCTCCTCACTCAGCTCTCGCCACTCGGAGCTGGCCACGTTCATGACGCCCACGCGCTCCCCGCGGGCCATCAGCGGCACGCTCGCGTGGAAGCGAAGACCAGCGGTTCCTTCCGTCAACCATCGCAGGCGCGAGCAGGTGAAGACGTTGGCCGCATCGTCCAGCTCGCCCCGTTCGAGGGAGGCGAGGCAATAGCACTGGCCCCGCATTCGTTCAGGGTGATCACTGAGGGCTTCGGGGAGATTCTGCGCGGCGGCCAGGTAGGGGTTCTCCGGGTCCTTGCCGACCAGCCATACCCAACCGGTGTGGAGGTGAAGAAGATCCGCCACCTGCCCGAGGGCCACCCGCAGCGCCTCCTCCAGGCTGGCGGAGGCGTTGAGCGCAGTCGCCACCGAGGTCAGGACCTCGAGCTCGCGCGCGTGCCGATCAACGGCGGATTCGGCGGTCGGTATCTCCATCTGTGAAGTCCCCTCGGCTGGACGGCCGTCACAGGAACCATCCCCTCCCCGTCTCCCCTATTCAAAGCTCCTCTGCGGACGATAGAGGCACGGCCCGGAGCGATCAACCCGGGAGCGCATTCGACGGGCGAACATCCGCGCGTGAAAGCAGCCTCCCAGCTTGGTTCCTGTACTTCCGTACAGGGCCCGACTCCGCCCAAGAGCCAGCCCCGGTTCTCGCCCGCTGCCCGATGGAGCGCGGGGTGTCCGACCGCATTTTGTCGCAGGTCGGCAGCACGACCCCCCTTCAACCACGGACGGTAACCATGGAAGAGATCATGGCGACGAATCGATTCGAGGCGGAAGCGCTCCCCCCCGTTGTGAGGCGGCGGGTGTGGAACGTCTTCCTGTGGGTTCTTCAGATTGCGGCGGCGGGAATGTTCTTCTTCGCCGCATGGGGAAAGCTCACCGCAAATCCGCTGATGGTGGCGACCTTCGAGGCGATCGGGCTGGGGCAGTGGTTCCGCGTGTTCACCGGCGCGCTGGAGGTCATCGGGGCGACGATACTGCTCACTCCGCGACTGGCGGGCGCGGGGGCGACGCTGCTGGCGGTGATCATGGTCGGCGCGGTGCTGACGCACCTCTTCATTCTGGGCGGTAGCCCGCTCCTGCCCCTTCTGCTGCTGGTTGCCATGCTGCTGGTAGCCTTCTCCCGTCCCAACGGCATCCGACAGGCATACCATTCCCTCGCGGGATGAAAGGAGCGAGCCATGACGAGGACGCGAAGCGCTAGCGAGCAGATCATCGAGGAGGTGGGGAGCTGGCCGGGCGTGAAGGTCACGCCCGGCAGCCGGGGGGAGCTGAGCTTCCGCGTGGGTCGGAAGGAGATCGGCCATCTGCACGGCGAGCGTGCCGCGCACTTCGGCTTCCCCAAGCCGATCTGGACGGCGCTGCGACAGCAGGGCCGGATCGCTCCCCATCCCGTCTTCCCGGGGAAGGAGGGCCCCGCTTCCCGCCGGATCGACTCGCCCGAAGACGTTTACGAGGTGATCGAGCTGATGAGGATCAATTATCAGCGGATCATGGCGGCGAATTGAGGCTGGGGGGAAGTTGAGGAAGTTAGGAGTTAGCTTCTAGCTTCCCCAACTCCCCCTCCTGGCTTCTGGCCCCCCTCTTTCATTCCCCCCGCACCGCCCCGTCCGATGATCCACCGGCGCACATTCGAATGCGCTGGTCGCCCACAGGCCGAGGCCGGCCTCGCGGGCCGCCTTCACGGCTTTCCGAATCCGCTCGACATATCGCACGTTCGGTGGGTAGACCAGGGCCACGGCGAAGCCTGCGCGCGCCATCTCCTCGTTCAGCATCCGGCCATCCGGCGTGTAGAGGTAGGCGAGGGTCCGGCCGTAGCGGTCCTGCATCTGCACGTCCCGCTCGAGGCGAAGCGCCGTCCCCGGAGGCGCGAGCTCAAGGAGATAACGGCGAGCGCGTCGGCCAAAATCGCCCTGGTCCATTTCCGGCGTGTCGATCAGCAACAGCCGCACGCGCTCGCCATCTTCACACGTCAGCGTATCTCCGTCGATCACCCGCTCCACGATACATTCCGCCGCGGAGAGCGACATCGCTCGGGATCCGATGCAGCCCGTGGCCGTGGCGAGAGCGGTCGCGGCGGTCGTCAGACAGAAGCCGAAAAAGTTTGCGATCGTCATTCGTGCTCGTGTGCGTTGCCCCGGATCATAGCTCCTCACTAAGGTATCGGACGACGGCAGCCAACCGCCTACCCTGAGGAGCTCGAGGTGCTTGCCGGCTGCGCCCGGCGACCTGGGCGGAGCAATTCAATCAGACACGGCTCGAAACTACGATGATGAAACCCGAGGAGACGACCCGGTGAAGTTCGTACCCGCCCAGCTCTCATACTTCATCCAGAGCCACAGCACCCGGCGCAACATCCTCCAGCTCGCGCGCTACTTCCTGTTCCTGCTCGCGCTGGTACTGACCTACACCGTCCTCTTCCACGTGCTGATGAGGGCGGAGGGACAACAGCACTCGTGGGTGACCGGGCTCTACTGGACGCTGACGGTGATGACCACCCTCGGCTTCGGGGACATCACCTTCCAGAGCGATATCGGGCGCTTCTTCTCGCTGGTGGTGCTCCTCTCGGGGGTCTTGTTCCTGCTGGTGGTCCTCCCCTTCGCGTTCATTCAGCTGTTCTATGCGCCGTGGCTGGAGGCGCAGTCCCGCATGCGCGCCCCGCGCGAGGTCCCGGCGGACCTGAGCGGGCACGTGATCCTCACCCATTACGATCCGGTGGCAATCTCGCTGATCGAGCGACTGAAGTACCATGGCAAGCCCTATGTGGTGATGGAGCCGGACGTTAATCGGGCGCTCGATCTCTTCGATCGCGGCATCAAAGTCGTGGTGGGTGAACGCGACAGCGTGGAGACCTACCGGCGATTGGGGACGGAGCGGGCTGCCCTGGTCGCGGCCACGGGCGATGATTACACCAACACCAACACCGCCTTCACCGTCCGTGAGGTCTCTCCCTCGGTCCCGATCGTCTCGGTCTCCCGGGCGCCGGATTCGGTCGACATCATGCAGCTTGCCGGCTCCTCGCACGTGATCAACCTGCCGACGATGCTCGGGCGCGCGCTATCGCGCCGCACGCTCGGAGGCGACGTACGCGCCAACGTGATCGGTCGCTTCGGGAGGCTGCTGATCGCCGAGGCGCCGGTCACCGAGACCCCCTGGGTGGGAAAGACGCTCGCCGAGAGCCGCCTGCGGGAAGCCACCGGCCTGACCGTGGTCGGCCTCTGGGAGCGGGGGGTCTTCCACGTGCCGCATCCGGACACCACGCTGGAGCCCACGACCGTGCTGGTGCTCGCCGGCACCAGCCGGCACCTCGACCGCTTCGCGGAGTTGACCGCGATCTACAACGTGTGGGACGCCCCGGTGCTGATCATCGGCGGTGGTCGGGTGGGCAGAGCAGCGGCCGCGGCCCTGAAGGAGCGCGATGTCCCTTACCGGATCATCGAAAAGAAACCGGAGGCGATCCGGGATCCCGAGACCTACGTCCTTGGCGACGCGGCCGATCGGGACTGTCTGGAGCGCGCAGGGATCATGGAGGCACCCACCACCATCATCACCACCAACGATGACCCCACCAATATCTATCTAACCATCTACTGCCGACGCCTGCGCCCCGACATGCAGATCGTCAGCCGCTCAACCCTGGAGCGGAATGTCTCCACCCTGCACCGGGCCGGCGCGGATTTCGTGATGTCGTACGCGTCGATGGGGGCGAACGCCATCTACAATGTTCTGGAGCAGGACGACGTGGTGATGCTGGCCGAGGGGCTGGACGTCTTCCGTTACCCGGTACCGCGCCAGCTGGTCGGGAAATCGCTGGCGGAGAGCCGCATCCGCGAGCGTACCGAGTGCAGTGTGGTCGCGCTCGAGCTGAAGGGAAAGGTGACGATCAATCCTCCCCCGGATCTCGCACTGCCGGAGGGAGCCGAGCTGATCCTCATCGGCACGACCCAGGGCGAGGAAAAATTCGTCCAGCTCTTCGAGAAGGCTGCCGCCTGATGTAGAGGCCGCGCGCACCGGAGTTGCGGCCGGTGCGTGGAGAGCCGCGGACGGCACAGCAGGCATTCTCGAACGCAAGGGGGGCTACGCGCGATCCGAGAGGTGCCGGTTCGAAGGCCGTCCCGCCCAACTCGATCCGGAACAGGCGCGGGCTCGGCAGGTACAGCAGATCACAGATGGCTCGCCGGCAACAAGGTCGTCCGACCGGCCAGGCGCCCTGATCGAGACGTGGCAACGTCCGGGTCGGCTCATAGCCTGAAGGCCCATGCCGGATGACCAATCTGGTAGCTTATCGCCTATCGCCCCGGCTGGCCGGCACATCTCTAGAAATCCAGCAGATCCAAGCACACTGACCGGACCGTGAAGCCGTCAACCACTCGAGCGGGATCCCGTCCTCGCAGATCGCGGGCGATTCCGCGCCACCTGCTCTGGCGCGTGACGATCTGCCTCTTCACCGTCGCTGTGCTCGCGGCCTGCGCCCGATCGGCGCCCCCACCCGATGCTACTCCTGCGCCGCAGAGCGGGCGGCAGGGATCCGGCCCCGCCCACAGTGCGGCCGACGTGGCCTTCATGCGGGGGATGATCGCGCACCACCAGCAGGCGCTGGAAATGGCCGCGCTGGTCCCGGAGAGAACCACCACCGAAGCGATTCGACTCCTGGCGGAACGCATCCAGGTTTCGCAGACTGACGAGATCGCGCAGATGACGCGGTGGCTCGAACGGCGTGGAGAGAGCACCACTCCGGCCGGTGATCACACGGCCCACCACGCGCAGGGCGAGCCGATGCCCGGCATGCTCACGCCGGAAGAAATGGATAGCTTGGCTCGGGCGCGTGGAGCCGAGTTCGACCGGAAGTTCCTGGAACTGATGATCCGCCACCACCAGGGGGCGTTGATGATGGTGGGGCAGCTCCTCGCCACACCGGGTGCCGGCGAGGAAGTGGATGTCTACCGCATCGCCTCCGAGATCGACAGCGACCAGCGCATCGAGATTCAGCGCATGGAGCAGATGCTCGACACGCTCGGCTAATCCTGAACCCGAAACCTTCTGGAGAATCGCATGAGATCCGATGTCACCATCGGCCGCTCCGCGTACCGCGCGCGGGCGGCGCTCGTGGGAATCCTTCTGCTGGCCCTGCCGGGGTGTGCCGCCGGTGTCTCGGGCGGATCGGGTGGGTCCCGAGCCTCGGGCGGGCGTGACGCGCGCATCGGACTCAGGCCCGGATGGCAGAACGCGGGCGAGGCGATCAGCAACCTCGAGCTGATCGCCCATCGGCCGCGACCCGAGGGGTTCCGCAACCCCAACGACATGGGCGACTTCGGGTACGCGAACACCGACATTGCCTTCCAGGGGAATTTCGCTTTCCTCGGCAACTACAACGGCTTCCAGATCTGGGACATCTCGAATCCTGACGACCCTCAGCTGCGCAGCGCGGTGGTCTGTCCGGGAGGGCAGGGTGATCTCTCCGTCTACGGCAACCTGCTGTTTATGTCGGTAGAGGAGACCCGCGGCCGCCTCGACTGCGGCAGCCAGGGGGTCAACGAGCCGGTGAGTAGAGAGCGCATGCAGGGGGTGCGGATCTTCGACATCAGCAACCTCGACTCGCCCCGCCAGGTCGCCACGGTTCAGACCTGCCGCGGCTCGCATACCCACACCCTGGTGACGGATCCGAACGACACGGAGAACGTGTACATCTACGTTTCCGGAACCAGCCGCGTGCGCCCGGGAGCTGAGCTGGCGGGCTGTTCGGGAGGCTCTCCGGATCAGGATCCGAACACCGCTTATTTCCGGATCGAGGTCATCCGGGTGCCGCTGGACGCGCCGCAGAACGCCCAGGTGGTGAACATGCCGCGGATCTTCGCCGATCCCCAGACGGGCGAGATCGCGGGGCTCTGGCAGGGTGGCGCGCACGGTCAGGGCACGCAGGAGACGGCCCAGACGAACGCCTGCCACGACATCACCGTGTATCCGGAGGTCGGTCTCGCCGCCGGCGCCTGCTCGGGCAACGGCATCCTGCTCGACATCAGCGACGTCGACAACCCGGTGCGGATCGACGAGGTGGTGGATCCCAACTTCGCCTACTGGCACTCCGCCACCTTCAGCAACGACGCGGATGTCGTGATCTACACGGACGAGTGGGGTGGAGGGATGGCGCCTCGATGCCGGGCCTCGGATCGTCGGGAATGGGGCGCGGACGCCATCTTCACCCTGAACGGTCGCAAGCTCGAGCACCGCAGCTATTACAAGCTCCCGGCTGCGCAGACGGAGACCGAGAACTGCGTGGCGCACAACGGCTCGCTCATCCCGGTGCCCGGCCGCAACATCATGGTGCAGGCGTGGTACCAGGGCGGCATCTCCGTCTTTGATTTCACCGATCCGGACAACCCTGTCGAGATCGCCTACTTCGATCGGGGGCCAATGAGCGAGGATGAGCTGGTGCTCGGCGGCTACTGGTCGGCGTACTGGTACAACGGCGCCATCTACGGCTCCGAGATCGGCCGCGGGCTCGACGTCTTCCGGCTGGCGCCGAGCGAACACCTCACGCAGAACGAGATCGACGCGGCCATGCAGGTTCGCATGGAGCGCTTCAATCCGCAGCACCAGACACGCTACCAGGTCCCGGCGAGCGCCGCGGTGGCGCGAGCGTACATCGACCAGCTCGCCCGGCGCGACGACGTTCCAGCGGACAGAATCGCCGAGCTGCGCGCCGAGGTCGATGCCGCGGAGCGGCTGGGCGAGGAGGAGCGGCGTGAGGTGTTCACGCGGCTGACCGCTTCGCTGGCCGAGGAGGTCGCCGCGCGCGGAAAGCTCGCTGCACGCTGAGACCGTGGTTCTGACCGCAGTGGGAGGCTGAGGACTGCACGGAGGCACGCGGAGGAATTCGCTCAGGGGATCAGGATGGCACGATTCGGTTCCTACTTCCCCGAACAGGCCCACGATTTCGAGGTGAAATCCTCTGCGTTCCTCTTGCCAATCTCTTTATCCCCTACGGTTTACCCGAGGCGATTCCGGAAACCGCAGCGAACGATGAATCCGAAAGAGACCCTCCGCCCCGGTGACGCCCTGCTGATCGTCGACGTGCAGAACGATTTCTGTCCTGGAGGGGCGTTGCCGATCCCGGAGGGAGACCAGGTGATCCCGCCGCTGAACGAGTGGATCGCCGCCGCCGAGGCGGCCGGGATCCCGGTCTACGCCTCGCGGGACTGGCATCCACGCGGACACCCGAGCTTCGTCGAGGAGGGTGGTGAGTGGCCGGTGCACTGCCTGCAGGACAGTGAGGGCGCCGCCTTCCACCCCGACCTGCGGCTGCCCGCCGACACGGTGGTGGTCACCAAGGGGACCCGCTTCGACCAGGACCAGTACTCCGCCTTCGACCAGACCGGCCTGCACGAGCGCCTGCGCAAGGACGGGATCCGTCGCCTGTGGACCGGCGGACTCGCGCAGGACGTCTGCGTCTGCGCCACCGCCCTCGACGCCCGCAAGCTGGGCTACGACGTCACCCTCATTCCCGGAGGCTCGCTCCCCGTGACCCGCGAAGGCGGCGAGGATGCACTGCGACGGATGCGCGAGGCGGGGGTCGGGGTGAGGGGGTGACAAGGTGACAAGGTGAGCAGGCAAGACAAGGAGACAGGGAGGCAAGGAGGGTGGTAAACGGGTGACCAGGTGAGCAGGTGACAGCCGACGAGTAGCCGCCGGCCGAGTTCATCGCCGGCCTTGGTGATTCGAAGCTGCGGCGTCGAGTCGCTGCTCTCATCGAGCCGAGGCACCAGCCCGAAGTACGCTCCCACCTCTCGGCTGGCAGAGAATCGGCTGGGATCCTC
>DASVBS010000087.1 GCA_036375715.1 Longimicrobiaceae bacterium
CGCTGACACCAACGACGCGCTCCGACGGGGCTGCACCACCGACCACCGCCACAGGCCGGAGACAGCCCCGTTGTCTACGCCGCTCACCTGTCAGGCGCCGCATCCCGTCGCACGGGTCCAGTACCGGCCGCACCGCGCGCACTGCGGGACCGCGGCCGGGGTATGGACACCCACAGGGCGCGTCATCCACGGCCAGGCTGGCCGGGAGGCAGAGCCCGAGCCCGGGACGATCCTGGCCTGGTGCCACCGGTGCAAGGCGGCGAGTGAGTACAGGAGGGTGGGGTGAGTATGCGGATCGAGCGCATCCCGATCGAGCGAATTAAGGCGGCGCCCTACAACCCGCGCAAGGACCTGCAGCCGGGCGACCCGGAGTACGAGCGTCTGAAGCGCAGCATCGACCGATGGGACCTGGTCGAGCCCCTGGTTTGGAACCGCCGCACAGGCAACCTCGTGGGCGGCCACCAGCGGCTCAAGATCCTCCGAGCGCGCGGCGACACCGAGGCCGACGTCAGCGTGGTCGACCTGGACCCGCAGGACGAGGCCGCGCTCAATGTCGCGCTGAACAAGATCGGCGGCGAGTGGGACCTGCCAAAGCTGGCCGATCTGTTGTCCGAACTGGACGCCCAGGGCTTCGACGCCACGCTCACGGGGTTCGACGCGGAGGAGCTGGAGGAGCTGCTGACGTGGGCGCCGGATGTGGTGCCCGAGGATGAAGCGTTTGGCGCGCTACCGGACGGGGACAAACCGCCGTTCGAGCAAATGACGTTCACGTTGCACCGTGACCAGGCAGACCTCGTGCGCGAAGCCCTTGATGCGGCGAAGGCCGCCGGGCCATTCGGGGACACAGGAAACGAGAATAGCAACGGGAACGCGTTGGCCCGGCTCGCAGAGGTGGCCCTTGGCGCGCTCCGCTAAAGACATCCGCATCGCACCCATCGCGGCGAAGGACGCCCGGCGAATTGTCACTCGGCTGCACTACAGCGGCAAGGTGGTGAATAACAGCCAGTTACACCTGGGCGTGTTCCTGGACGGCCAGTGCAAGGGCGCGCTGTCGTTCGGCCCGCCCCTGGACAAGCGCAAGGTCCTGGGGTTGGTCGAGGGTACCGGGTGGAACGAAATGCTGGAACTGAACCGCATGGCCCTTGCCGACGACCTGCCGCGCAATGGCGAGTCCCGTGCGTTGGCGGTGTCCATGCGACTACTCCGCAAGCACGCCCCGCACATCAAGTGGGTCCTGTCCTTCGCGGACGGGACGCAGTGTGGTGACGGGACGATCTACCGGGCGGCGGGGTTCGTGCTGACGGGGATCAAGAAGAACACGCAGATATGGGAAGCGCCGACTGGTGCGAAATTCTCGCGCACCAGCCTCACGGACGGTCGAAGCAGGGGGGAGCAGGCCCGTGCGACCCGCATTGCGCGGACTTCGTATGAGAAGTCCGCGCACATCTTGGACACAGGCGGCGCGAGCATGAAGAAATACCGGGAGGCCGGCTTCCGTCCACTTCCCGGCTACCAGTTCCGCTACATCTACTTCATCGACCGAACGTACCGGGATCGGCTGACGGTGCCTGTGATCCCGTTCGACAAGATACCGCCGGAGGCCCGCATGTATCGTGGCCAACGGCTACACGACAGCGCGTCGGAGGGCGAAGAGTCGAGCCGCCCCGCCACCAGCGGGGAGGAAGGCGGTGCAAGTCCGACCCCGGCGCTCCAACATAACGAGGCGTGACGATGGGCCGCCCGACGAAGCTGACCACCGAGGTCCAGGACCGCATCATCCAGGCGCTCAAGGCGGGCAACTACGTCGAGACCGCCGCCGAGTACGCTGGGATCGGGACAACCACGTTCTACCGCTGGATGGAGCAGGGCGAGCAGGCGTCGCAGGGCATCTACCGGGAGTTCCGGGACGCCGTAATGCGCGCACGCGCGGAGGCCGAGGCGCGCAACGTCGCGATCATCCAGAAGGCGGCGCCCGACGACTGGCGTGCGGCGGCGTGGTTCCTGGAGCGCAGCTTCCCGGATCGCTGGGGCCGGCGCGACAAGCTCGAGCACGAGCACTCCGGCCCCGGCGGCGGCCCGATCCCCACCGAGATCCGCGTCACGCTGGTGCGCCCCTATGGCGACGACGGTTGACGTCGAGATCCCCGAGGCGTTCGCCTTCCTCTTCGACCCGCCGCTCGGTGTGGTCCGGTACCGCGTCAGCTACGGCGGCCGGGGCAGCGCCAAGTCCTGGCAGTTCGCGCGGGCGCTGCTCATCCACGGCGCCCGCCGTCCGCTCCGGATCCTCTGCGCCCGCGAGTTCCAGACCTCGATCAAGGACTCGGTCCACCGTCTGCTCGCCGACCAGATCGACCGGCTCGGGCTCGGTGCGTTCTACGAGGTCCAGCAGTCGGCGATCCTGGGCGCGAACGGCACGGAGTTCTTGTTCAAGGGGCTCCGCCGCAACATCCAGGAGATCAAGAGCACCGAGGGGATCGACGTCTGCTGGGTCGAGGAGGCAGAGGCGGTCAGCGACGAGTCCTGGCGCGTGTTGATCCCGACGGTCCGCAAGGAGGGCTCGGAGATCTGGGTGTCGTTCAACCCCGCACTCGAGACCGACCCGACGTACCAGCGGTTCGTCGTCCAGCCCCCGGCGCGCGCCATCGTGCGCCGGGTCGGCTACGCCGACAACCCGTGGCTGCCCCAGGTGCTGCGCGACGAGGCCGAGGAGCTGCGCCACCGCGACCCGGAAGCCTACGCCCACGTCTGGGGCGGCGAGCCCTGGCGCAGGTCGGACGCCGAGGTGCTCGCCGGGAAGTGGATCGTCGAGGAGTTCGAGCCCGAGCCGCACTGG